>NZ_JANFYN010000001.1 GCF_024460475.1 Holdemanella sp. MSK.7.32
ATGATGTCAATGAAATCACAGATCCAATCACACCAAATATGCGTGGTATTGATGGATGTAATCCAATGGATGAAACAGTAGAGCTCGCATTAAAAGGCGGTGTTACAACGGTAGCTGCAGGTCCTGGTAGTGCCAACGTTCTTGGTGGAACTTTCTTTGCGTATAAAACTCAAGGAAATTGTATTGATGAAATGACAATTGAGAATCCAATTGCGATGAAAGCAGCCTTTGGTGAAAATCCTAAGCGTTGTTATAAGGATAAGAAAATTGATACGCGTATGCAGATTAGTGCATTACTAAGAGAGACTCTAGCTAAGACTAAAGAATATATGGAGAAAAAAGAAGCTGGAAAAGATGTCGCTTATGATCAAAAACTAGAAGCCATGAATCCAGTTATCAAAAAAGAATTACCATTGAAGTGCCACGCTCATAGAGCCGATGATATTTTAACTGTCATTCGTATTGCGAAAGAATATGACATTGAAGTAACTTTAGATCATGCGACGGATGCAAGATGCATTGTCGAACAGATCAAAGAAAGCGGATATCCATGTATTTGTGGTCCTAGTTTTGGTCATAAGACAAAATTTGAATTGAAATCCAAATCCTTTAAAACGCCTGGCGTATTAAACAAAGCTGGAATCTTAGTTTCCATCACAACTGATTCTCCAGTTATTCCAGAACAATATTTATCTTTATGTGCCGCTTTGGCCGCAAAAGAAGGTATGGATGAATATGAGGCTATCAAAGCCATCACAATCAATCCAGCTAAGATCTTAAAGCTCGATAATCGCGTAGGTTCTATTAAAGCAGGTAAAGATGCTGACTTTATTATTTGTACAAAGAACATTCTAGATACGACAAATGAAATTCAATCCGTTTATATCGATGGAAAGAAGGCTGTGTAATGTTATTTAAGAACGCGACGATTTATACTATGGAAGAAGAACCCTTTATTGGTGATTTTAGAATCGATAAAGGAGTATTTACTGAAATCGGAAAAGATTTAAATCCAAAAGATGAAGAAGTACAAGATTTAAATGGTCTATATGTATTTCCAGGACTTGTCGATGCCCATAGCCATTTAGGTATGGTATGTTCTTCCATTGGATTTGAAGGCGAAGATGGAAATGAAGTCACAGATCCAGTTACACCCAATATTCGTGGCATTGATGGCTGTAATCCAATGGATGAAACAATTAAAGAAGCATTAAAAAGCGGAGTGACTACAGTCGCTGCAGGACCTGGTAGTGCTAATGTCATTGGTGGAACTTTCTTTGCGTATAAAACTGCAGGTAACTGCATTGATGAAATGACAATTCAAAATCCTTTGGCGATGAAAGCCGCATTCGGTGAAAATCCTAAGCGTTGTTATCAAGGAAAGAAAATTGATACGCGTATGCAGATCAGTGCATTACTTAGAGAAACTCTAGCTAAGACTAAAGAGTATATGGAAAAAAAAGAAGCTGGAAAAGAAGTAGATTATGATCAAAAACTAGAAGCGATGATTCCGGTTATTAAAAAGGAAATGCCATTAAAGTGCCATTGTCATAGAGCCGATGATATTTTAACCGTGATTCGTATTGCGAAAGAATATGACATTGAAGTGACATTAGATCATGTAACAGATGGAAGAAGTATTATTCCACAAATTAAAGAGAGTGGCTTTCCATGTATTCTAGGTCCTTGTTTAGGTCATAAATCAAAATATGAAGTTAAAAACATGTCTTTTGAAACGGCCAATGAATTCTATAAAGCCGGTATTCCTTTCTGCATTATCACAGACTCTCCTGTAGTACCCGAACAATACTTATCATTAAGTGCAGCTTTAACCGCAAAAGCTGGTCTTCCAGAATATGAAGCCATTAAGGCCATCACAATCAATCCAGCTAAAATTTTAAAACTGGATGATCGTATTGGTTCTATTAAAATTGGTAAGGATGCAGACTTTGTGATTTGTACAAAGAATATTTTAGATACACAAAATAAAATTAAGACAGTATATGTCAATGGAAAGAAGGAAGCATAATGTTATTTAAGAACGCAACAATTTATACAATGGAACAAGATCCATTTGTAGGTGATTTTAAAATTGATAAAGGTGTATTTACACAAGTAGGAAAAGATTTAACACCAGATGTTGGTGAAGACGTACAAGATCTAAATGGTCTATACGTATTCCCTGGTTTAGTTGAAAGTCATTGCCATCTTGGTATGGAAGAAACAGCTATTCGTTTTGAAGGCGATGATGTCAATGAAATCACAGATCCAATCACACCAAATATGCGTGGTATTGATGGATGTAATCCAATGGATGAAACAGTAGAGCTCGCATTAAAAGGCGGTGTTACAACGGTAGCTGCAGGTCCTGGTAGTGCCAACGTTCTTGGTGGAACTTTCTTTGCGTATAAAACTCAAGGAAATTGTATTGATGAAATGACAATTGAGAATCCAATTGCGATGAAAGCAGCCTTTGGTGAAAATCCTAAGCGTTGTTATAAAGGAAAGAAAATTGATACACGTATGCAAATTAGTGCACTACTTAGAGAGACTCTAGCTAAGACTAAAGAATATATGGAGAAAAAAGAAGCTGGAAAAGATGTCGCTTATGACCAAAAGCTTGAAGCGATGATTCCTGTTGTCAAAAGAGAAATTCCATTAAAGTGCCATTGTCATAGAGCCGATGATATTTTAACGGCTATTCGTATTGCGAAAGAAGAAAATATCAAGATTACATTGGATCACGTTACGGATGCTCGTTGTATCATTCCTCAAATTAAAGAAAGTGGTTTTTCATGTATTTGTGGACCTGCTTTGACTCACAAATCAAAATTTGAGCTTGCGAATATGTCATTTGAAACACCAAACGAACTATATAAAGCTGGTATTTTATTCTCAATCATTACAGACTCTCCTGTAGTGCCTCAACAATACCTTTCTTTAAGTGCTGCTCTAGCCGCTAAAGCTGGCCTTCCTGAATATGAAGCTATTAAAGCCATCACAATCAATCCAGCTAAAATCTTAGGCTTAGACAATCGTGTAGGTTCAATCAAAGAAGGTAAAGACGCTGACTTTGTGATTTGTACAAAGAACATTCTAGATACCACAAATGAAATCAAAGCTGTTTATGTCGACGGAAAGAAGGCCGCTTAATGCTTTTTAAAAATGCCACTATTTATACCATGGAAGAAGAACCCTTTATCGGTGATTTTCGAGTCGATAAAGGTGTATTTACAGAGATTGGAAAGAATTTAGAGCCCAAAGATGAAGATATCCAAGATCTTTCGGGATTCAATGTGTATCCAGGCATGGTAGAAGCTCATTGTCATTTGGGCATGGAAGAAACGGCTATTGGTTTTGAGGGCAATGATTTAAATGAAATCACAGATCCAATCACTCCAAACATGCGTGGCATTGATGGTTGTAATCCAATGGATGAAACTGTACAAACTGCATTAGAAGCAGGAGTCACAACGGTAGCTGCAGGACCTGGTAGTGCCAATGTGATTGGTGGTACATTCTTTGCGTATAAGACAAAAGGAAATTGTATTGATGAAATGACCATTCAAAATCCAATTGCGATGAAGGCCGCCTTCGGCGAAAACCCAAAAAATTGTTACAAAGGAAAAAATATTGATACACGTATGCAGATCAGTGCATTACTGAGAGAAACTCTAGCTAAGACAAAAGAATACATGATGAAAAAAGAAGCAGGCAAAGATGTAGACTATGATCAAAAACTCGAAGCCATGATTCCCGTCATCAAAAAACAGATTCCCTTAAAGTGTCATGCGCATAGAGCCGATGATATGTTAACAGCAATTCGTATCGCAAAAGAATACGATATTGAAATCACCTTAGATCATGCGACAGATTCACAAGCGATTCTAGATCAAATCAAAGAGAGTGGTTTTCCATGTATTTGTGGACCAAGTCTTTGTCATAAAGATAAGTTTGAATGTGCCAACGATTCGTTTGAAACACCAAATAAGATGTATGAAAAAGGAATCTTGTTTGCGATCACAACCGATTCCCCATTCAATCCCCAACAATATCTGCCATTAAATGCTGCACTTGCACATAAGGCAGGACTACCAGAGTTAGAAGCCATCAAGGCCATCACAATCAATCCAGCTAAGATCTTACATTTAGAGAATCGAGTTGGTTCTATTAAACCTGGCAAAGATGCTGACTTTATAATTTGTACAAAAAGTTTGATTGATTTAAATAATACAATAAAAAATGTATATATTAATGGAATAAAAGCTGTCTAAGACAGCTTTTTATATGCTAAAATAATGTGGTTGGAGAATAAAATATGAATATAGTTGAAAAATATGGTGGAACCAGCGTTGGAACAATTGAACAAATTCAGGCTATTGCACTTCATGCCAAACACATGAAAGAACAAGGTCACAATCTAGTCATTGTTGCGAGTGCCATGGGAAAAACCACAAATAAATTAATAGAATTAGCTCATCGTGTCACAAACAATCCAAACAAACGAGAATTGGATTCTTTATTATCTACGGGTGAGCAACAAACAATTACACTTCTTGCGATTGCGATGAATTCAATAGGTTTGGATGCGATCAGTTTAACTGGCTATCAAGCAGGTTTTCTTACTAGTAAACACCATTCTCGTGCTTTGATCAAAGATATTGATACAACTACAATTCAAGCTCATTTAGATCAAGGAAAAGTTGTTGTTGTAGCCGGCTTTCAAGGTGCTACTGAATATGGAGACATCACTACTTTAGGTCGTGGTGGAAGTGATACAACAGCGGTTGCGATTGCCGCAAAACTTGGCTATCAATGCCATATCTTTACCGATGTAGATGGAGTTTATACAATTGACCCGAGATTATATACGCGTGCTAAAAAGCTAAAATTGATTTCTTATGAAGAAATGATGCAGATGGCCTGTTTAGGAGCTGGAGTATTAGAAACTCGAAGCGTCGAACTTGCTAGTAAATATAATGTTCCCCTTTTCTTAGGAAAAGCTTTGGAAACAGATTTAGAGAAAGGAACTTGGATTATGCATAAAGAATTAGAAGATATGCCAATTACAGGTTTAAGTGTAAAAGATGACTATGCGATCATGCGCTTTATGCACTTACCTAATGATGGTGTTTATTTAGGAAAACTATTTAAGATGATTTCCGATTTAAATATCAACCTAGATACAATTTCACAACAATTAGATGATGAAGGCCTTGCCAACTTTACTTTATATTGTTCAGAAGAACAAAGTAATCAAATCATGGAACATGCTTCAAAGGAATATCCTGTTCATCAAATGCTTGGATATATCAAATTGTCTTTAGTAGGGCTTGGTATTTCTACACATTCAGGTATTGCCAGTAAAGTATTAAACATCTTAAGTGAAAATGGCATTAAGTATTATATGATTACTTCTAGTGAAATCTCTATCTCACTAACCATTGAAAAGAAAGATAAAGTTAAAGCCGTTCAAGCACTTGGAAAGGCATTTGATCTATAATGGAACTTCCAGTTAAATTTAAAGAACAAATGAAAGAGCTTTTTCAAGAAGAATATGGAGATTATCTAAACAGTTTTGATCATGATAGATATTATGGCTTAAGAGTCAATACACTAAAGATTTCTGTTGAAGAATTTTTGAAGATTTCCCCCTTTAAACTAAAACCCATCCCTTGGACAAATGATGGCTTCTATTATTCAAGTGAAGATAAACCTAGTAAACACCCCTACTATTATGCAGGCCTTTACTATCTTCAAGAACCCAGTGCTATGTTACCAGCACAAGTTCTTCCTGTAGACGACAATGATATTGTATTAGATACGTGTGCAGCTCCTGGCGGAAAGAGCACAAAGCTTGCGACAAAACTCAATCATACTGGACTTTTAATTTCAAATGATATAAGTTCTTCAAGATGCCAAGGACTCTTAAAGAACATCGAATTATTTGGTTGTGACAATGCTTGGGTTACCAGTGAAGATTTGACAAACATGGAACAACATTATCCTGAAACATTTGATAAGATTCTAGTGGATGCCCCATGTAGTGGTGAGGGCATGTTTCGCAAAGAGCCAGACTTAATTAAAAGTTGGATTGAAAAGGATGATACATTCTATCCGCCGATTCAAAAAAACATTTTGAATGCGGCCATATCCATGTTAAAACCTGGTGGATCTATCGTATATTCCACTTGTACTTTTTCGATTCACGAAAATGAAGAAGTTATTCAAGATGTATTAAACAAACATCCAGACTTACATCTTGCTCCTATTAATAAAATCTATGGTATGATGCCAGGCATAAACATGGAGGAATGCGTTCGTTTATATCCACATAAAATCAAGGGAGAAGGTCACTTTGTAGCTTTACTTGTCAAAGATGGAGAAACAAAACATAAAAAAATAAGACTGGAGCCAAGCGATAAGCTTGATGATTGTGTTACTGATTTTTTAAAACTCATTCATTTAAATAAGGGAACCATTAAAATCAAAAAAGACAAGGTCATCTGGTTAAGCAGTGATTTTCAAGCTTATAAAGGCTATCGCGTACTAAGATCTGGCTTATTATTAGGTCAACTCAAAGGTAAACATTTTGAACCCAGCCAAAGTCTTGCCCTTGCCCTTTGTCCTGAACAATTTAAAAATGTATTAAACTTTTCCATTGAAGATGAGCGCGTTATTAAATACTTAAAAGGTGAAACTCTAGATGTGAAAGATTTGGATTCAAAAACATCTGGATGGATACTTGTTTGCGTAAATAACTTCCCTTTAGGCTTTGCGAAACTTTCTAAAGGCTCATTAAAAAATAAATATGCGAAAGGATGGCGTTATCAATGAGACTTGACAAATATTTATCTCATATGGGATTTGGCACAAGAAACGATGTAAAAAAATTAATAAAAAACGGCTGGGTTACCATTAATGATGAAACCATAAAAAAGGCAGACTATAACGTAAAAGAAAATGATCGTGTTTGTGTGGATGATGAACCCGTAAGCTATGTAGAATACGAATACTATATTTTAAATAAGCCTCAAGGCTATGTGAGCGCCACTGAAGATATGGTCTATCCTACAGTCATGGAACTTGTCCAAAGCCAAAGACACGATTTGTATCCAGTGGGAAGACTTGACGTAGATACAGAAGGCTTGTTACTCATCAGCAACGATGGTAAATTAACGCATGAAGTATTATCTCCTAAAAAACATGTAGATAAAAAATATTATGTTGAATTTGATGGGACTTTACCAGAAAATGCCGTAGACTTCTTTAATCAGCCTATGGAATTTGAAGAGTTTACTTCAGCCCCTTCAAAACTAGAAATATTAGATACAAATAAAGCCTATCTAACGATTCATGAAGGAAAATTCCATCAAGTCAAAAGAATGTTTGAAAAGGCAAATTGCACTGTTACCTATCTTCAACGCATTGAATTTGGTCCTTTAAAACTCAATGATTTACCATTAGGTGAATTTAGAGCATTAACCCAAGAAGAATTAGATGCCTTAAAAAGCTAAGTAAAGGGACTGTAACGAGTAAGTGAATTTTATCGCTTACGGAGTTCAGCTTCTCTCTTTTTTATACAAAAATTCCCATTTTTCGTACACGGGAACATGTTCTAAACACGAAATTGGGCTGATTCTTATTTTAATCTAACATAAAATGTAGATTTCCCTCTGCCTTCCCTGCGAAGTTCTCCTTCTGCTACAAGCTTACGAAGTGACCCTTCTATAGAACTCACACTGAGTGCCGGGCATAGTTCTCGAATATCTTGCTTCTCAGGAATTTCTGAATCCCACTTTTCTTCTTTAATTTTTGAATAGTTAAACGGTCTCATTATTTAAACACCTGTCTTTCATTTTTCCCTTAAAGTATCTTGTTTCCCTTAAAATATAATCAGAAATAAGGGAAAATCAAGATATTTAAGATTATTTTCCCTTAAATTCATTCGTTTTTTGTGGGATAAATAATATTTTATGCGATTTGCAGGGATATATTCACATTTCATTTAATTTGTTTTCCCATCAGTCGCATTTGTTGCAAATTTTGCAACAAATGAATCCCGCTGTAATTCACTCTTTCTGTAAATATACTTTTTATATGTCTGGAAATAGTTGATTTATCCCTATCTATTTTTTATATATTCAAAAAAGTAAAATGACAACCATTCAGGTTGCCACTTTTTTAACTTCTTACATATGCCTTTAATACTTTCACTTCATCACAATCATAAGGCTTGATCGTATACTCGTTTATACTTGCAGGAATAATAAATGTTTCTGCATAATGCACAATGAAAGGTTCAAAATCCCCTTCAATTACTGCACTCTTTCCATCCACTAAATTCAACATATTCATTGTTCCATGTGTTTGATGATATGAACTGTTTTTTATTGTATATCTTCTAGTTTCAATGAATTCTAATTCATGAAGACCCGTATGTTCAATCTTGCAATCGTTTCCCTCTTCTTTTACTTCATACGTCGCATTGACCAAGTTTTCTTTAACCCATTTTGTAGTACGATCCCATTGAATGACTTGTTTTCCATGTTCAATATGAATAGGTCGAGGAAGTCCATCTAAGCCCAGTCTTTGCCAATCCCACAATTTAAACGTAAAAATATATGGTGTTGCACTAATTTCTAATACCATCGCATTCTTTCCCGAACAATGACAAGTTCCTGCAGGAATCAAGAAGTGATCATGTTTCTTTGCCGGAAACTTATTAATATACTTATCGGCATCAAATACAATTTCTCCTTTTTGTGCTGACTCTAAATCTGAAATCATTTCAGTTGGTTGAATACCATCTTTTAGGCCTAAATAAACAACGGCATCTTCTTTGGCATCTAAAATATAATAACTTTCATCTTGTGTGTAGCTCATCCCAAAATTCTTTTTAATATATTCCGTTAATGGGTGTACCTGCAAAGATAGATTTTGTCCTTCCATCGTATCTAGAAAGTCAAAGCGAATTGGAAATTCTGCCCCAAAACGAGAATAAACTTGTTCTCCCAATAATTCTTTTGGTTGATACAACACTAGATCCATAGCTGGAAGCTCTACAGTAACTCCATCATAGTCAAATAAAATGCTGTTTTCTTCTGGCACACCATCAAAACTCCATGCATAATTTGGCTGATTCACATCTAAGTTACAAACTTCCTTCATCCATTGACCACCCCAAACGCCTGGATCAAAATATGGTACTGTACGAAATGGTTTTTGAGCTAATTGTTTTAAACTTTCTGTAAATGTATACCTTGAAATCATCTTTGGATCCTTCGATTTATTTGTATCCACCACATAATCAAAGCATTCAAAGCATTTTTCTTTGTGCTTATCTGCTATACGCCATTCAATAAAATAGCCACGCTTATATTTTTTTAAGATATCTTCATCATAATTATCTACATTATAGTTTGCCATCCCTTTACGATAACGTAGTTGAATTTCCCATCTAGCCATATCAAAGTAGACATACACATCACCATGACTTACTAAACCAGCACCCACTCCATATACAATGACTGATTCTTTCTGTTCTTTAATTTTGTTTTGAGCTTCTTCTAGCTTATCTTCATCTATAAAATCTACAAGATTG
The DNA here is from genome assembly GCF_024460475.1 of Holdemanella sp. MSK.7.32. Classification (GTDB taxonomy): domain Bacteria; phylum Bacillota_I; class Bacilli_A; order Erysipelotrichales; family Erysipelotrichaceae; genus Holdemanella. The sequence goes on from NZ_JANFYN010000001.1 coordinate 9,605, forward strand.
CCATAATACATCTTGCCAAACACACGATCATCACTAAGATTGTATTTCATTTGTTCGGTCATGATTTTGCCATCTTTAAAGATATCATGCATGTTGATTTCCAAAGAAAAATTGAAGCGTTTGATCAATTCATAGACTTTCTCTTCATCTACACCCGGATAATAATCAAAGACAACAACACTGCCATTATTCATTTTACGATTTAATTCATGATAGATTTCATCATATCCATGAAACGCTTTATGATTCTTTATTGTTGTTTTAGGGAAACGATCATATTCCGATTTAAAATTTAAATAACTCATTCTTCCTCCACTTTCAATTCACCATTTTCCTTATACACTCTTACTGTAAAAGGATGCTCTTCTACACGCTTATAATCATGACCCGCATGACTTGGCCACATACATTGCACTTTGAATTCCGTATTACCTGTATTCACAAGGCGATGTGCCAAATGCCCATCAATATAGTGTACACTTCCACATTTTACTTTTTCAGCATAACAATGATAATTTTCATCCATCAATAAAAGAAGACCTTCACCACCCATGCCACAATAGATTTCATCACAATTTAAATCTTCATGAAAATGCCCACGCGTTACATTACATTCGCCATTCACACATACTGGCTGCATCACAGTCAATCCATAACACAAGCCATCATGTTCAGAGGAGTATACTTCATACATAATTTGATCATCTGAAATATTTGGATCCACATCTTTATAGAATGTTTTAGCATTCGAATACAATTTTGTACTCTTCTTAACATCCTCACCTTCAATTACACCATTTAAATAATCATGAAATACTTTTGCGTCTTTAATTTCCATAATTGCCTCCTATTTAATTGTTATAACATTCAATTTTATTATAGAACTATTGTTATAACATTTCAATATAAAGACAACCACAATATTTATAAACCATAGAAAAAGGTCCAAAACAGCTCTATTAAAAACTATTTGGACTCATTTTAATCATTCAAAATTATAGCTATATATAAATCACGAAAAAGATTCATTACATATACGAATACTTTCAATCACCTTTATCTTTTACTTCTATTAAAGTTCACTCCCTATTTACGTGCAAATCACGTATTTTAGTAATGTACAATAAAATGGATCTGGTCTAGTGACCAAATCCATTTTTTGCCTTTTGAATACGCAACGTTTTGCCTTTAATTGTCTTTAAATTCTTTAATACAAGTTTTCCCTTATCATTTAAGATATCCACATACGATTGATGATCCTGCACTTGAATCACACCAATATCATCGACCGTAACACCATCAATTTCGCAGATAGCCCCTACAATATCGCCGGGACGAATCTTCTTGTTTTTTCCCCCATTCAAATAGATTTTAGTGATACCTTTTCTTAAATCTTTTGATTTATCGACCACCATACGATTGGATTCTTTTAATGAATCTAAAACATCTAAATCACTTAAATAGACTTCACCCTCTTCTTTAAATGGCAAATTATAACCTAGATATTCTTCTAGTTTTTCTTTTCGAACTCCATCATATTCATTCACTAAACTTATAGCTAAGCCTTGTTCATCAACTCTACCGCTACGACCAATACGATGTGTATATGTTTCAACGGGACTTGGCATATCATAGTTAATGATCATCTCCACTTTAAAAACATCGATTCCTCGACTTGCGACATCGGTACAAACTAAAATACGCACCTTTCCTTTTTTAAAGCGTCGCATATGCGATAGTCGCTCTTCTTGCATCATACCACCGTGAATCTTATCGACACTGACTTGATTCTTTTCTAAACATTCATAGACTTCATCCACTCTTGCCTGTGTCTTACAAAAGATCATGCAGGATTCTGGTTTCTTTAATGCCAATAAATGAAGAAGGAACAATTCTTTGTGTTCTTCATTGACGTGATAGGCTTCTTCTAGAATATTTGGCTTATTTGTACTCGTTAGATCAATTTTAGCTGGTTTATATAAATATTTCTTACTCATTCTTTGAATCACTGCAGGATAGGTTGCACTAAATAAACAAGTTACGTGTTTTTTGGGCATATATTTTAAAATAGCCTGTACTTCATCTAAAAAGTTCATATTCAACATTTCATCCGCTTCATCCAAAACTACATATTTAATTTTTGAAGGATCAAGTGTTTGTTGTTGAAGATGATCTAAAACTCTTCCTGGCGTACCAATCACAACATGGCATCTTTGTTTCAAATCTTCCTTTTGAAACTTAAATGGCTGCTTACCAAATATAGGCAGTGTCTTGATTTTTTTAAAGGTTCCAATACGATCAAAATCCTGTTGAATCTGTAAAGCTAGTTCTCGAGTCGGTGTTAATACCAATGCTTGTGGGCTTCTTTCATCAATTTCTAGATTTTGAATTATAGGAATCGCAAAAGATGCTGTTTTTCCACTTCCCGTTCTTGATTTGACAATACAATCCGTTCCCGAAAGAATATTGGGAATGACTTTTTCTTGTACGGGTAATGGTTTTTCATATCCTAATGTATGTAAAGCTTGTATAATATTTTTATCTAAATTCATTTGTTCAAATGTCATTTTATCACCCACAAGATTATACCATGTTAATAATATTTAACAGAAACAAAATATATTATAAGCTACAATAGAATCATGAAATATAAAACTTTATTGATGAAACAAATCGATCGACATACATATCAATATAGTATGAATGCGCCTTTAGATAACTTGAGTTCTATTCTTTCTTTTGATGAAGAAATATTAAAAGCAAACTATGGCAATGAATTGGAATACGCCTTAAATTGTGCAAAACGAAGAGAAGTCTTAAAAGATGGATTTCTTTTAGAGCCAAAAGACAATATGACACTTCAAGAGTGGGCTCCCTTTTTAGCTTTATCTTTAGTTTTACAATACTATAAATCATTTAGAAATCTACCCCCTATATTAATGAGTGTAGATAAAGAAATGCAGAAAAAATATAGTCAGGAGGAATTAATTCGAAACTTATTTCAATAAGTTTCATTTTTTTATGTAATAATTTTCACAATAGAGTATAATCAAAATGAGGTGAACTATTATGAACATGACAACATTGAACACGCCACTTCCTGAAGATTTAATGAAATTAAAATGGAATGGGCAATTTAAATTGATGCAGGAGATGATTGATTTACGTCTTAAAAAAGATATTCCTGCCAAACTAAAGGAGCGTTTAGAATTAGAAAAAGAATTGATTTCTCGTCTTCCTGAAGATTTTACGTATTCAAAAGAAGATGCGATTGAACTATTAAAGTCTAAAATTTCCGATTTTAAAGATGAAGAATTTGATGAATTATTCAAAGACAATGCGTTTGAATGGATCTTCATTGAGGGAAAAATGTATTTAAAAGACAATTTTTTTGAAAACCTAATTAAAGTGCGTAAAGTTTATAAAGATCGTTTAATTGAAAAAGATGGTGCTGCAAGTACTTTATTAGATGATGTAATGCATAAAATGAAAGAAGAAAAGGATGTTTACTGCAAGATTCATGTCAAGACAAGCTTAAAGGTGGATCCTGCATTTGAAAAGCCTGGAAAAACGATTCGTGTATGGCTTCCTATTCCAAAAGAATATGCGCAGGTTGAAGATTTTAAATTATTAAATACATCCCATGAAGGTCTAGTTAATGATAACAGTGTGGATCAAAGATGTGTTTATATTGAAAAACCATACGAAAAAGGTGAAGAATTCAGTGTAGAATATGAATTCATCAATCACATGCACTATGAAGAATTGGATCCTAGTATTGTGACGAATGAACATCCAGATACTTGTCTTGAAGAATATGCGCCACACGTTGTATTTACAGATTATTTAAAAGATGTAGTTAAAGAAATCATTGGTGAAGAAACAAATCCATTATTAAAGGCTAAATTGATTTATGACTATATCACAAGTCATGTCACATATTCGTATGTACGTGCTTATGCGACTTTACCTTGTATTCCAGAATATGTCACAACTGGATTGAAAGGGGATTGCGGTTTACAAGCATTGACATTTATTACTCTATGTCGTATTGCGGGCATTCCTGCCACTTGGCAAGCTGGACTTTATACTACACCAGAAACAATTGGCAATCATGACTGGGCACGATTCTATGTAGCTCCATATGGATGGTTATATGCAGATTGTTCATTTGGTGGAGGATCCTATCGTGCTGGAAACTTAGAAAGAAGAGATTTCTATTTTGGATATCTAGATCCATTTAGAACTCCATGTTCATCTAAATTCCAAGGTGATTTTGTGCCAGCTAAAAACTTCTTGCCAAACGATCCATATGACAACCAAAATGGTGAAATGGAATATGTAGATGAAGCTATTCCAAGAAAATACATTATTAAAGAGACAAAGAATATCGAAATTGCCCTTATGGAGGATAAAAATGCGTAGACCTATTATCGGTCTAACGTGTAATGAATTGGATAAAGAGAATTTACCTAAACAATTTATCAATGAAGCCTATATTCATAGTGTTATTCGTGCAGGTGGTTGTCCGATGATTCTTCCTATCACAAATGACTATGATACAATTCAAACTCAAGTTAATATATTAGATGGATTGATTGTGACAGGTGGAATTGATGTGAATCCTATGATTTATAATGAAAATCCAGAACCTTTACAAGGTAATTCAAGCTTAGATCGTGATTATTATGAAATGCGAGTATTAAAATATGCCAATGAAAAACAGATTCCTATTTTTGGAATCTGCCGTGGCATTCAGATGTTGAATGTCTATTTTAAAGGATCTTTGTATCAAGATTTATCGTATTGTAAAAGAAATGTCATTAAACATGCGCAACAAGAAAAAAGAGAAAATCCAAGTCATAAGATCCATATTGAAAAGGATAGCTTTTTATATCCTAGCTTAAGTGATGAAGCTTATGTGAATAGTTTTCATCATCAGGCCATCAAAGATTTAGCACCAAACTTTAAAGTTGTAGCTAAAGCTCCAGATGGCATCATTGAAGCCATTGAACATGAGTCATTACCAATTTATGCCGTACAATTCCATCCAGAAGCGTTGTCCCATAAATATGGTGAGATGCAAGATATATTCAATGTCTTTGTTAAAAAATGTGAGGTGAAATAATGCGTATTCAAGAAAACTTAGAAAAATCAAAATATGAAGCAGATGGAAGCATTCAAATTCAAGGAACAACCATTCCTTATCATACAATTTGTGAAGATCATTTCTTCGTAGATGAAGAAAACAATCCGGTCGCATCTATCTTTAGTTATGCCTATTTTCGAAGTGATGTTCAAGACAATTCTAAACGACCTATTCTATTTATTTATAATGGAGGTCCAGGATGTGCAAGTCTTTGGCTTCACATGGGATTATTTGGTCCTAGAATTGTAAAATTAGATGATGAACTAAATCTTCCAACTGTTCCTCCTTTTGAACTAGAAGACAATCCTCATTGTTTATTAGACTTATGTGATTTAGTCTTTATTGATCCAGTAGGAACAGGTTTAGGTCGTTTGATTCAGGAAAAGGCAAGAAAAGAATTTTATGAAACGCATGGCGATGTTCGAAGTGTTTCTAAATTCATTGAACAATTCTTAGCTCATTACAACCGAAGAAATTCACCAGTATTACTTGCGGGTGAAAGCTATGGTACAGCTAGAAGTGCCCTACTTGCAGGAGAGTTGATGGGTGCAGGTCCTGAAAAGGCCGATACGATGGGCATTAGTGTCAGTGGTATCTTCTTACTTGGAAGTTATTTTATTGAAAAGCTTCCGGTTGAAGCAAGTGCAACAGACTTAATCACAATGGCTGCCACAAATTATTTCCATAATCCAAAGGAAAATATTTCACAAAAAGACTTTATTGATGAAGCCTTTACATTCGCATCCACTGAATATGTCACAGCCTTATTTTTAGGGGATGCCTGTCCTAATAAAGAAGAAATTGCGGATAAACTAGCTTACTATTCTGGTATTGATAAAACATATTGGTTAAGACACCATTTACATATGGATATGCAAAAAGGCTTTGCGCATAAATTATTAGAAGATAAGGGCTTAGCTTTAGGATTCTATGACGGGCGCTATACATGGAATGATGATCCAGAAATCATGGAAGCCAATGTCATTGCGGATGACCCAGCTATGGGACAATATACACCTGCTTTCCAGACTGCCTATGGATTGATGCGTCAAGAATTGAATATCACAAGTGATCGTATCTCAAAAGGTTTAGTCTTTGATGTAAATATGACATGGAATCGTGAATTCAAAACGAGTCCTGCCCAATCCTTAGCTGGATGTATGCGAAGAAACAAACAGATGAAAGTCTTCTTTGCCTCAGGTCTATATGATCTTTGTACAACGGCTGGAAATGCCAGATATTTGGCAACCCATTCCAACCTAGATCAAAATCGAGTTACAATTGGTGAATATCCAAGTGGTCATATGGCTTATCTTGGTAAAGAAAGCTTTGATCTATTAGCCAAGGACATGCGTGCATTCTTTGAAAGCTGTATTTAACACAAAAACCGTCAAGCGACGGTTTCTTTTTTTATTTATACTTCTTCAACATTTCTAGCTTAAGATTCAATAACTTTTCACTTAAGTCTACATAATATTCTTGTGGATATACAAAACGTTTGATTTCATCCCAAATTGTAGCTAGTTCTTTTTCACTATATGCACGAATTTCTTCTAGGCTTGGAAGATCATATACTAGCTTACCATCTTTAAAGATTGGCACTAACATATCGCGTACTGTATATGTATTGGCAGGAATCACTTTGTATTTCCAACGTGACATTGGATGATAGATTGTTAGATCTTGCGTTGTATCAATCACTTCATCTTCTAATGTCAATAAATCGGCAATAGCCATACCTGTTTCTTTGTCCATGATACGATTCAAATTCTTCATACCTGGATTTGTCACTTTTTCAACATTGTCACTAATTTTGATTTTTGGAATCATATGGCCATCTTTTTCAAGCGCCACCATTTTATAAACACCACCAAATACTGGCGAATTTTTTGAACAAATCAAGTTTTCACCAACCCCAAACGAATCAATTTTAGCGCCTTGTTGATGAATCAAAGATTCAATGACGTATTCATCTAATGAATTGGATACAACAATCTTACAATCTTTCATTCCTGCTTCATCTAACATTTTACGAACTTTTTTAGAAAGATATGCCATATCTCCACTATCAATACGAACACCTTTTAAGCGGTATCCATTTGGTTCTAAATAATCCTTAGCTACTTTAATCGCATTCACAATACCTGATTTTAAAGTAGAATATGTATCAATCAATAAAGTACATGCGTCTGGATATGTTTTGGCATAATACATAAATGCATCATATTCGGTATCAAAGCTTTGAATAAATGAGTGAGCCATTGTACCAAGTACAGGTACACCAAACTCTTTTCCTGAATACGTAGTGGCACTTCCTGCACAACCTGCAATATAAGCTGCTCTAGCTCCTAGAATAGCTGCATCAAAGTTATGAGCACGGCGTGCACCAAATTCCATAACCGCTCTACCTTCACTAGCTTGTACAATACGACGTGATTTTGTCGCAATCAAAGTCTGGTGATTGATAGCCAAAAGTAATGCCGTTTCTACAAGTTGCGCTTCAATAATTGGCGCTTTTACACGAACCAATGGTTCATGAGGAAATACAGGTGTTCCTTCTGGAATCGCATAAATATCTCCAGTAAAACGAATGGTTGATAGATATTCTAGAAAATCTTCACTAAATTGGTTTAATGAGCGCAAATAATCAATATCTTCTTTTTCAAAATGTAAATTAGAAACATAGTCTACAACTTGTTCCAAACCTGCAAATACACAATATCCCCCGTCATCCGGATTTTTACGATAGAATAAGTCAAATACGACTTCTTTGTCTTTATTATCATTAAAATAACATTGACTCATTGTTAGTTCATAAAAGTCCATGACTAAACTTAAATTTCTCTTATCTTTCATTTTATAATCTTTACTCCCTTACTTCAGAAACAACTTGAATACCATTCATTTCCATCATTCTAAATGCGACATCATTCCAGAATGTGGCTTCATGTATTTCTGGTATATGATAGGTTTCTGTACAGTTTTCAACCACGACAATACGATATTCATTCATATTGTGTTCATTCAACCATGTGTTTAAACTCAATACAAAATGAAGAACACAAAGATCTGTACAACAGCCCGTCACAATTATATCACGATAATACTTCAAATCTGAATTTAGAAACTCTTCAAATTCTGGTGCCATAAATGTATTCGTACTGTTCTTTTTAATTACGTGTTTCACAAATGGCTTTAAAGAATCTACTACTTCAGCTTCTTCACTGCCAATTACACAATGCGTTGGAAACGAATTGAATTCACGCGTCTTCGGTGGATGTGAATCACATACAAAGACATTGTTGCAGTCTAAGCTTGTTAATAGATTTTCAATATTCTTTTCCACATTGCCAATGACTTCATCATGTAAGGGTCCCATATTCACAAACCCTTTTATCATATCCACCACAAATACTACGGGATCATTCAATTCATTTTTTTGAATGGATTTATAATTATTTTTTTCTAAACGTGCCATATATACCTCTAAATGAAAATAAGAGTTCTACACAGAACTCTTATTCTTCAACTTCTTTGTTTGTTTTAAATTCCTTTAATTTTTCTTCAAGCATTGATTTGAATTCTGGATTTGCCTTAATGTAAGCTTTGGCAGCCTCTTTACCCTGACCGATTTTTTCTCCTTCATAACTGAACCATGCCCCTGCTTTTTTTACAATATTGGCATCGACACATAAATCTAATAGTTCACTAATGTAAGAAATTCCTTCGCCATACATAATTTCTAATACAGCAGACTTAAATGGAGGTGCTACCTTATTCTTAACAATTTTAACTTTTACTTTGTTTCCAACAATATCTGTACCATTTTTAATGGTATCCGCCTTACGAATATCCACACGAACAGAAGAGTAGAATTTTAATGCACGGCCACCCGGAGTTGTTTCTGGATTTCCATAAATAACACCTACTTTTTCACGAAGCTGGTTGATAAAAATAGCTGTACAATCATTTTGGTTCATTGCTCCGGCAAGCTTACGCATTGCCTTTGACATCATACGAGCTTGTAATCCAACTTGATTATCTCCCATTTCACCATCTAATTCAGCTTGTGGAACTAAAGCTGCAACACTGTCCACGACAACCAAATCAACAGCTCCACTTTCAACAAGCATCAACATAATGTCTAAACCTTGTTCCCCAGAATCTGGCTGAGATAAAATCAACTCATCAATGTTGACACCTAAATTTTTCGCATATACTGGATCGATTGCGTTTTCCGCATCAATAAAGGCTGCACGACCACCCTTTTTTTGAACTTCTGCAACAGCATGTAAAGCAAGTGTTGTTTTACCACTTGATTCTGGACCAAAGATTTCAATAATTCTTCCCTTTGGATATCCACCGATACCTAAAGCATCATCCAATAATAAACTTCCAGAAGGAATGGGTTCAATATCTACGGCTGCTCTATCCCCTAATTTCATGACAGAACCTTTACCATATTCCCTTTCGATTTCTGTTAGTACATCACTTAAAAGTTTATCTTTATTTGTTTCTACTTTTTCTTTTGGCATATATTCTCCTTTTGAATTGTTTGTATCAATATATCTATCATTTGACAAACAACATGCTCTCTTACATCATTTCTAGATAGACCTGTACATTGAAAACCATATACACGAACCGCTTTTTTAGAAGCAATAGCACAATAGACTCTTCCTGCTGGTTTTTCTTCCCAAGCACTCGGACCTGCGTTGCCCGTAAAAGACACACAATAATCCACATCCATAATTTCTCTTGTGTTTTTGGCCATGGCATAGGCACACTCTTCACTAATTACACCATATTTTTGAATTAAATTCACATCCACATGAGCTAATACACTTTTCATTGGTGTAAAATAAGTCACTAAACCACCTTTTAAAATAGCACTTGCCCCAGGAATTGAAGCAATCGTACTCGTAAATAGGCCAGCCGTTAGACTTTCACAGCTAGAAATAGTCAAATGATTTTCTGTACATAAAGAAACAAGTTGTTTTGCCTCAGTCATTACATAGTCTCCAAAACGTATTTTTTCAATTGGTTGAAATAAATCCATCCACTATATAAAGAAGCCACTGTTGCTGCCCACAACAATATTTGGTCCATACAAATACCCATATAGACAAACGGCCAATCTTTCAATAACAAGAATACAAGTGCAAACATTTGTAGTACTGTCTTTAGTTTTCCAAAAATACCCGCACTTACAACTTCACCAGAATTAGCTGCACTCATTCGTAAGCCATCAACAATCAAGTCTCTTGCGATCATTAGTAATACCGCAATCACATTGGCTTGATGAAAATAAACCATCAAGATCAAAACTGTGTTCACTAACATCTTATCTGCGATAGGATCCGCAAATTTTCCAAAAGAAGTAATCCAATTGTTCTTTCTTGCTAACATTCCATCAAAGAAATCTGTAATACTCGCAACCGCAAAAATCACAAATGCGATCACATCACGTAATGCAAGACCACTTGCTTCATCTATAACACCAATAGTCGGGTCCATACATAAATATACAGCCACAACAACAGGAACTAATAAAATTCTAATAATTGTTAGTCTGTTCGGTATATTCATCTTGGCCATAAGTTACATCCTCCCCTTGTGCATATAGATTTTCATCTGTGTAACCATAATCATAATCGTAATCATAGTCACTATCCTCATATTCAGTTTCATCTTCTTCAACAGGTTTTTGGTATCCCTTACCAATTTGTAGTGTGATAACGGCAGGCTCACCCTGCTTCCAACCTTCTTTATCAAAAGAAATTTCTTTTCCATCAATAGAAATACTGTTATCTGAATATGTCTCAATACTAATTTCAAAAGTACAATCATCGGATAATTCTAAGCTCTGATTGAATGTACCCGTATATACTTTTGAAGTATCATTGATTGTTTCATCATTCTTTTTCAAAGTAATTTTTGTCTTTGTCGGTAACGTAATACTTAAATCCAATGTTTTTACATCCGATTGAATATTCGAAAGCTGAAATGCGTTGGTTTCACCGCTAATTTTATCAACAACTAAAGACTGAGCCTCTTTAGCTTTTTTACGCTGGTTTGCGAGTTTATTTGTCTCCTGTTCCTTTTTAGACAATTGCTCTTCACGAAGCTCTTGCTGCGTTGCTAGTTTTTGATTTGAAATCGAACGCAATCCCACATTGATCAAGGATAAAACTCCCAATCCAATGATTCCAATCAGGACAAGCATTTTGATGATCTTCGTCTGGTTTGCGTTCAATGAAGAACTTGTTCTACTGACATGTTTTTGAAACCATCCTAAAGATGATTTTTTCTTTTTCTTAGTCGTCTTTTTTGTCTTTTGAACACTCGCCATTTGTTCAACCATACGCCTTTGTGCCATAGTTAAAGCCATGTCTCTTTGATGCGCAAATTCATTGACATCCACATCAACTTCATCTGAAATGGCCTGCCAATTTACGCCAATCGCATCCGAATAGGCATGCACAAAATAGCGAACGAAAGATAGGTCATCGGAGAAAACATCAAGGTTGTGTTCTTCGATTGCTTGTATATATTGAGGCGCTAAACGCGTCTGATTTGAAACATCCTGAATGGAAAGTTTTAGATTTGTTCGACGTTCTTTTAAGATGTGATAATAAGCCACTAAAACTCCCCCTTTGAAGTTTATTATAACAAATTCAAAGCAAGAATACCACGATGTGCTATAATTATTTACGAAAGGATGAATGAAATGTCACAACTTAATTTTTCAATTGGAACATTTTCTCAATGCATGAGTTTCTCTCCACAAAATATTAAAATCGATAATTTTGAAGACTACACACTCTATTGTATTGACTGTGAAAATGTTCAACAATTTGACACAAACACGCTAAAAGCCACAAGTCCTAGCGTCTTCTTTTTCTTTGGAAACTTTGAAAAAATAGGGCAAAAGTGCTGGCAGCAAATCTTTGCGATTGCGAAGGATTTCCCAAATTCTTATTGTTTCAATACACACCAAAGCCAAAAGAATTTTGCGGACATCTATTGCGCTACTTTACTTGGACAAATTGTTGCCAATATAGTCCCTAAAAAAATTCTTCTTGTCACAAATGATCAAGGATTTCAAGGTATTAAACAAGCCTTGTTGTTCCAAGGAAAAGATATCGACATTGAAATCTTACAGACAAGAGACCCGTTCTTGTTGCCTTTAAAGGAAGAAGCGCCTAAGTCTCAACCAAAACAGACACAAAAGCAAAAGAAACAAACAAATACCTCAAAGCCAAATGAAGCAAGTGATGAAGAGGTAATAGAAGCCTTAAAAAAATATCCAAAAATCAATACCCGCTATGCATCTATTGATGATTTAAGTAAGTATTTAATGCCCATCTTAGCAAACAAACAAAAGAAGTGTAAACTTTCCAAATGGATTGAGAGTGACTACGCAAAAAAAGTTGGGCGCTTTAAAAAAGACTCGAAAGGAAAATATTATAAATTAAAATGATAAAAACAATATATTTAGCTGGAGGCTGCTTTTGGGGTGTGCAGCACTATTTCGATCAGTTTGATGGCATCTTAAATACAACTGTTGGTTATGCAAATGGTAAAACGCAAAATCCCAAATATAAAGATGTGAAAGCAGGACTTACAGGTCATGCAGAAACATTAGAAATCCAATATGATGACAACGTGATTTCACTTTCTAAGATTTTAGACTTATACTTTGACATTATTGATCCAGTATCCGTCAATCAACAAGGAGAAGATATTGGCATTTCCTATCGGACAGGCATTTATTATTTGGATGAGACCGATCTAAAAACAATCCAAACGAAATACAAAGAAATTCAAGAGAAATATGATTTAGCTCTAGCGGTCGAAGTTGAACCATTAAGAAACTTTTTTAACGCAGAAGAATACCATCAAAAATACCTGGATAAAAATCCAGGTGCCTATTGTCACATTCCTGCATCAAAATTTAAGAAGGGACTTTAATTAGCCCCTTCTTTTATTGTGCTTCCCGCAACATATCCTGTTGTCCAGGCAATCTGTAAATTGTATCCTCCCGTTTGCGCATCCAAATCCAATACTTCACCCACAAACTTTAAGCCTTTAATTTTCTTAGACTCCATTGTCTGAGGCTGAATCTGATTTGTCTTGATTCCACCTACAGTTATCATAGCCTGATCAAATCCGGCAAAACTAGACACTTCAAAATCTAAACATTTCAATAATTCACTAATACTTCTTCTCTGTACTTTTGTTGTTTCATTGGCTTTTAAAGAATCATCAATATTTAAACGATCCATGATATATTGTACCAATCTCTTAGGAATCATCATTTCAAGTATGTGATTCAATTGTTTATTTGAAGAACGATTCATTCTTTCTAGTAAAAATGCATCCACTTCATCAATTGATTTATCTGGAATTAAATCAAATATGATTTTGTCAGGTTCTTTATGAATCACATAGCTTGACATGGCCAAAATACCTGGTCCACTAAATCCTTCATGCGTAAACAAAATGTCTCCCAATTGTTTATATAAAACTTTTTTATCTTTCTTTACTTGAATACCCACATTCTGCAAAGAAAGACCCGCTAAATCAAAGTTTTCTTTTGTCCGCAAAGAAACCAATCCAGGATATAAATCACTGACTTTGATATCTAATGTATTCGCCCATTTATATCCATCGCCACTACTTCCAGTCGACACAAAAGACTTTCCACCTGTCGCAACAATTACTACATCAAACGAATACAAACCTTTATCTGTTTTGATTCCAACAACTTTATCTTCTTCAACCATTAAATCTGTACATGCTTCATCCATATGTAGAATCACATTGTTTTTGCGTAATAATTCCACAAACAATAAAACAACATCCTGACTTGAATTCGAACCAGGAAACATACGCCCATGGTCTTCTTCAATGGTAGGTAAACCATTGGATTTTAAAAATTGGATCATATCCAAATTAGAGAATTGTGAGAAAGGACTATATAGAAATTTTTCATTATGCACAATATGCTTGAAAAATTCATCCTTTGAACAACTGTTTGTAACGTTACAACGTCCATGTCCTGTAAGTTGCAACTTCTTTCCTAATTGTTTATTTTTCTCAAACAACTCCACTTGGTGACCGACTAAGCTTGCGGTATAGGCAGCCATCAATCCAGATGGTCCTCCACCAATCACGCATACTTTTAACATAAAATCCCACTTTCTTCTAAATAAATAGCTAACCCATCATGTTCATTATCCTGTTTTGTGATGGCATTGGCGCAAGCCTTTGTATCATCCGTACCATTGATCATACAAACACCACAACCTGCTACTTTTAACATGTCATTATCGTTGGATGTATCTCCAAAGGCCATAACATCCTTTATATCTAAATCATTTAGTTCGCATATTTTTTGTAGTCCATATCCCTTGTTGATTCTTTTATCACAAAATTCCAATAATGTGGATTGTGTTTTAAAACCATGATAATAAGGATTTGGATGCTCTTTTACCCAAGCTTCCGCTTTAGGCATATCCTCTTCTTTCATACGGAACATGATTTTTGCGTTTTCATGTGCATAGAAATCTTCTAATTTTACAATTTCCAATTCTTTATGCGATGTAGAAGCCGAATGAATCATCCAATCATCAATATGAACACAACGAATCTTTCCATCCCAATATATCATTGGGTTACATTTAACAACATTCATGATTTCCATGGTTTCTTTTAGCCATTCCTTTTTCATCATAAAATAGCTATAAAATTTTTGATGCATACCATCCCAAAGTTCTGCACCATTCATCCCTACCACAAAATCAAAGTCAAAAGGTAGATTCCAATACTCTTTATTGCGTTTTAATTCATCGGCTGGACGTCCTGAGGCAATCCCAAAATAAATCCCTTTTTCATGAAGCTTGATCAAAGCTTCTTTTGTCCTCGGTGTTAATTCTTTCTTTTCATTGACTAATGTGGCATCAATGTCACAAATCACTAATTTTGTCATCACTTTAAATCCTCCAATTCATAAGTAAATCCTTCTCCATCGACTTCATGAACACTATTTACAATAATAAAAGCTCTTGGATCTAACTGCATGATTTCGTGTTCTAAATTCGAATACATTTTTTGTGGAATTACAATCATCAATACAGGTTTGGATTCATTTGTATATCCACCCTTACCTTCTAAAATTGTAACACCACGCTCCATATTGTTTAATACATGATTTTTAATATCAAACCATTTATCTGAAATAACCATACAGTTGATTGCCGTACTTGAACCAATCAAAATTGTTTTATCAATCGCAAAACCAGATGTGAATACAGATAAAACTCCAATCAAGGCTGGTTCTACACCATACGTAGACATTCCCAACAATACAGTTAGAGCATCAATGATCATTACTGAATTTCCTGAAGAAATATGAGTATACTTATGAATCAACAAGGCTGGAATATCCATACCTCCAGTACTTGCGTTCACTCTAAAGCATAGACCTAAGCCAATTCCCGAAATCAATCCACAATAAATACTTGCCAACATGGGTTGCATGACAAATGTGTCTTTGGGAAATAAAGTTGTCACATATGTTAGTAATGAGACAAAAAATGAATAACTAAATGTTGAAATCAATGATTTCAGTGCAAATGCCTTCCCCAAAAAAATTGCACCAACAACGTAGAGTCCAATCATCAATATGTTGATCAGCCATACGGATGGTACAAATGGTAATAATGGTTTTAATGCCACGGCAACACCGGCTACGCCTCCGGTTAATGTATTATTTGGTAAAACAAAAAAAGCAACTGATATTGCCACCATAAAATTCCCTAATAAAACAACCAATACATCTTTTACATAATTTGTTTTTTTCATAAAAGCCTCCCAAAACGACATCTATATTCTACCAAAAAAGAACTCTTTATGAAACAAAAGAAAAAAGCTGGAAATCCAGCTTATCTTTACAACATTTCTTTTGCGGTTTGCGTAATCAAATCAAACAGTTCAATCACTTCTGGTTGTTTTTCATAGCCAATCTTATCAAACAACTGATCTACGATTTCTAATATTTTCTCATGTTGAGCTTTATAAATCTTAATCATTGAATCATTTAATGTAATATAGATTTTTCGATTGTCATCCTCACTACGAATACGTGTAATCAACTTCTTTTTTTCCATACTTGTAAGCGTACGATTCATCTGCGATTTTTGCATGCGCATATAGTTGCATAAATCCGTTGCGGTTACATTTATATCTTGATTTTGATATAAATAACGACAAATCATCGACTCATTGTAAGGAAGATCTGGAGTAATTCTCTCATTATTAATAACGGTTGTCATTTGAAGCCACGCTTCTAATACTTGTTCATTCTGTTTCATAGCTTTATTCTAGCACAGAAATTGTGTATTTCGCATCATAATTTTGATTCACACAAACCGTTACCTTTTTATTCTTTAAATCATATACACAAGACCACTGTGTCTTTGAGATTTTTCCCTGATTATTCTTATGTTCATCTTGTGAACAATCGGATAGAAGCTGCATAGCCTCACGATTGGATAGTTTTCCATTTGTGGAACTTAATTTTTCATCAATAATTTGGTAGCGGTCTTGACCAAAATTAAATTCTGCATCTGGATTTGTAAGTAAGAAATTCGTAGCACACTGATAATTCTTATCCGGATATACAACCTTCATTTCATTATCCACATATTCTACGACAACACTCTTTCCAGAAGCATCACAAATTTGGAAGTGATAACAACTATTCGCACTTGAATGCATGTCATGAGAAGATAATAATTCTAACGCTTCATCCACATTCTTTGCCTTATCTAACATCATTCGAATGGCTGTTGTTGTTGTGATATCCACCTTTTTTGTATTCTGATTTGTTGGTTTTGTATCAATCAACAATACACCAACCGCTAATCCTTTTTCATTCATGCCATCTAATGGTGCATAAGGTGCTGCCAAAGTCACTAATGAATCCTTTAATGTATCTGGTAAATATTTTTCATTATATCCTACAAAGCCTAAATTCACCATAGATACAGAGGCATACCCATTTTTAGGTTTCGTCTTCACTAATACACTTGGCGAATAATCCATATCAAAGTTGCGTCCAAACAGATATCCTGAATCTTTATTTTGTGCAATAAATGTAGAACAACCTAAATCTGGAATCTTAATACTTAATGGTAACCCCTTCATTACATGATTCACCACAAATTCAACAAGCTCTTTATCATTGCTTGCACCTTTTTCTAAAAACTCATCCAATCCATAATCCGCACTATAATCCATTGTATACATTGGATAAGCATCAATTTTTTTTAATGATTTTAATGAGCTATATTCATTGTGAAACAAACAAACAATTCCTATTCCACAAATCAATAATAAACATAATATAGTAATTCCTATTTTCTTTAATAATTTCATACATACTCCTTTAGTTCATTTAGTGAACTATTAAAGTATACAATATTAGTTTACATTGTCAACCATAAAAAATAGAGATGAATTAATCATCTCTACGTCCTAATAATCGTAAAATGTATAAGAAAATATTCAAGAAATCTAAATAAAGCTGTAACGCCATATAAATCGATATCTTTTCATCTTCATACCCATTCAACATATAATTCATTTTTTGTATGTCCCAAGCTGTAAGTCCGGTAAATAATAATAGGCCAATCACGCTCCATAAGCGTACATCCATACTAACTCTAAATAGCATGAAGAAAAATTGACTAAAGATCATCGCAATCAAACCAATCAAACAAATGTTTCCCACTTTACTAAGATCCATTTTAGTCGTCTTTCCAATAATAGCTAAACATGCAAAGTAGATAGCGCTAATGCCAAAGGCAGCTGCAATCTGTCCAGCACTATATACATAAGCCAATGATGTCATATTGATTCCCATTGTAAGTGAATACACAATAAACATCGTCTTTATCGTAGAAGCGGGTGTATTACGTGATAATTGACGTCCCATTGAAATCGTTAACGAAATTTGTACTATGAATAATAATAGTGAAATCATGGGAATCTGAATAATAAGCATGAATATGCCTGAAGCATACAACAAGGCCGAAGTGATTGCCGTAATTCCAAGACCTACCATCATCCAGCTGTATACTTTATATAATGAATTTGTACTTACTGAGTTTGAATAATTGTTTGTATACATAAATATATTTACCTCCTATTTTTAGAGTATTTTATGTTTTTTACATATACATTACAATGTACAACTTAGACAAAATGACTATTCAATTAACCAAGTCTTCAAAATTTAACCTTTAAAAGCTTTTATTTTTTTCAAAAATAAAAGAATGTATTTCTACACTCTCTTACTTAATATCCAATTCAATAGGCTCATCCATCGTATCACTGACGTATTTGCCATTCTTTTTTCTTTGTTTCACGCACTCTGTCAACAAGTATTCAATTTGTCCATTGACACTGCGAAAATCATCTTCTGCCCATGAAGCGATTTGATCATACAATTTTTTTGAAAGACGCAAAGGAATCTGTTTCTTTTCCATTAGTAAAGACTGCCAGAATTTACAACTGGCTGCGCATCATGGTTTCCACAAAGTACGACTAACAAGTTAGAAACCATAGCCGCTTTCCTTTCTTCATCCAATTCTACAACCCCATTTTCATTTAAACGATCCAATGCCATTTCAACCATACCAACAGCTCCATCCACAATCATCTTACGTGCATCAATAATCGCACTTGCCTGTTGTCTTTGAAGCATAACGGCTGCAATTTCTGGTGCATATGCCAAATATGTGATTCTTGCCTCAATGATTTCAAGACCTGCATCTTTTACTTTACTTTGAATTTCATCACGAATTCTAGAAGCAACCACTTCACTAGAACCTCTAAGACTTCCTTCATCGGCAATACCATCACCTGTTGTATCTACATTTTCAGCGACATCATAAGGATAAATACGAACAATATTTCTTAATGCACTATCGCATTGTAAAGAAAGATATTCCTTATAGTTATCTACATTAAATACAGCTTTTGCGGTATCTGTAACACGCCACATCACGGCAATTCCAATCTCAACAGGATTTCCTAAACAATCATTGATTTTTTGACGATTGTTGTTTAAAGTCATGATTTTCAAAGATACTTTTTTCGAAGCTATTTCTGCCGTTCCATTATTTTGTGCCTGAAAAATACTCTTCTTAGACCCATCATCCACATCTCCACTTTGATTTAGTTTTGTCTTTGCGGCAGGATTGACAGCCTGACAAAAAGGATTGACATAATAGAATCCAGCATCCTTTAAAGTACCCACATATTTACCAAATAACGTTAAAACCAAGGCTTCTTGTGGCTTTAATACTTTTAAACCAAGAAATGGAATCCAACCAATACATAGCCATACAAGACCAACAATAAATAAAGGCCAAATTAATGCTGCCCCAAGTATTGTCATCAATAAAGCTACAAGATATAAAACAATCCACAATATCATCATGGCCATGCCATTCTTTTTGTTGCTTAAAACTTTTTCTGTCATATAAGCACCTCCTGATACTCTTATGATATCATTTTGATATCTATTGTCAATAAAAAAAGATGGAAAATCCCATCCTATAAATTATAGACTCTTGTGTAAAGTTTCAAGAATTATCTTAAGATCATTTACACCCATTTGACCCGGAGCACTTGCCTTTTTAGCAGCACCAAATGTCAAACAAGAACCAAATACTTCACCAGCTAAACGAGAAATTACTCCCGTAGCTGCCATTGACATAGTGATGATTGGACGATTGGCATGTTCTTCTACCATTTCATTTGTAGCTGATAATAATGTCAATACATCCTTTTTTGATTGAGGCATAACTGCAATCTTAGGAATGTCTGCACCCTTTTCTTGCATAGCACACAAACGAGAAATGATTTCTTCTTTAGATGGTGTTTTAAAGAAGTCATGGTTCGACATGATTACTTTTACTCCATTTTCATGAGCTGTCGTTACAATCGTTTCAACTTCCTTATCTCCTGTATACAATTCAACATCGACTGCATCTACATAACCGCTTTTGGCAACTGCACAGTTTAATTCCACATAATATTCAGTAGATACTTCTAATTCTCCACCTTCTTTTTTAGAACGGAAAGTAGCTAAGACTGGAGTTCCTTTAAATACTTCACGTAATTCATTAGCCATTTCTACTACAGATGCAGTATTTTCAACTCCTTCAAACCAATCCATACGCCATTCAATAATATCAGCTGGTGTATCAAGAATGATTTTAGCTTGTTCTAAAACATCTTCTTTACTCTTTCCACAAATAGGAACACAAATCTTTGGTACGCCTGCACCAAATTCAACATTTTTCATTGTTACTGTATTCATTTTTTTATTCTCCTTTATTCATATTTTTTGTATACGCATCAACTGACTACTCCTCACCACAAGCAGTGAGGGTTCTTTGCTGACAACATTATGCAGCAATCATACATTATTTTCAAACTTTGGATTCCTATCTTTCTGTTGAAGCAGTGAACTCTACAGTCAAGCACTACATTTAGCACATAGATTGGATAAAATCCACTTCTTCTTTCCTTTTTTGATAGTTCCATCCTCATTATAGTTGCCTGGATTCATAGCTCTACGACTTCTGTCCATTTTCATTTAAAGAAATTAAAGATAAACAACCCACAAAAGAAACGTATCATTTATATGGCAAACATCAAAAACAGATATATGCTTCCTGCTGCGCATTCATTCTGTAATTTCATTGTCCAAAACTCCAATATTGACTAAAAGAAGAGATCAAGTCGGTCTCTTCTTTTAGTTTTCATATTGAATATAGTTTCTTAAGAAAGCAATGCCAGCTTAAGCTAATGCACAACCAAGTCCTGAATAAAAGAAGGCAATAAAGATATCCGGAAAGATTCCAGCTGCTCTAAATCCAATTCCTCCACCCATCATGCAAGCCATGATCATATAGGCTTTTAAATCAAAGAAGCGCCAGAATGGATGTATTGCTTCATATCACAGAATTCGTTTTGTGTGTTTTTTGCTCATTTTGAAAAACATCATTCCAAATATATCCGTTTTCATGTTATCATCATTCCTTTTTAACTCTATTATTTTCATTTTAACTTTAGTATCGTTAAAAGTAATGTTTTTGCGTTAATTTACTTAATCAAATACTTTTCGAATGCCTTTTCTGCATCCAAATGTACAGACTTAAAGAAAAGAATACCCCATAGAACATAGGTTGGTATAGCGATAAGAGTGGATATGAAATAAGAAATGATTGCTCCTAGAAATAGAATCAATGCATATGTAAAGCATTGATTTCGCATATCTAAAGAAATATATGCCTTATCATACTTTTCAGGATGATTCAACGTACTAAAACCAGAAACATACTTAGCTCCTTTTTCCTTTAATAAAGAGAAAAGAATCCCCACAATAAGAAACAAAACCCCGAGAACAATACATGCCATAAATCCAATATTCATAATTAGCTCCTTTCGGATAAATTGTATCACATCTTTTTTTTGAAACAATTTTCTGATTTTTACATTTATTTTCATTTTAGAGTTGCCACTCACAAAGAAATGGTGTATTCTATGCGTATGAACACTTCAAGACATTATTACTTTTACTTTAAATAGCCCTGAGAAAAGCCATATGTATACGATGGTTATTTTTAAGTTTCAGGGCATTCAAAAGGCATTTCTTCTTCGAAATGCTTTTTTTAACATTTAAAGAGCTGTTCTAGAAAAGAGGAAATGATATGAAATACGGATTGATTGGTGAGCACTTGGGGCATAGTTTCTCTAAGCAAATTCAGACAAGAATTGCAGAGATTGAGAACGTAAAAGATTATGACTACCAATTGGTGGAATTAGATAAAGAAGAATTCAAAGAATTTATGGAAAAGAAAGATTTCAAAGGAATCAACGTGACTATTCCATATAAAAAGGATGTCATTCCTTACTTAGATGAAATGGATGAAAGTGCTAAAGCTATTGGTGCTGTCAATACAATCATCAATGTAGATGGCAAATTAAAAGGGTACAATACAGACTTTGGTGGATTCTTATATATGGTTAAAGCCCACAACGTACATATGGAAGGCAAGAAGGTCTTGATTATTGGTAATGGTGGTGCATGCGCTGCTGTTAAAGCCGTTTGTAAACATGAAAACGCAAAAGATATTGTGATTGTTTCAAGAAGTGCAAATCGTGGTGCCATTGGATACGATGAAATGTATACATCCCATTTAGATGCAGATATTGTCGTCAATACAAGTCCTGTAGGAATGTTTCCAAATATTGCGAATGCACCAATTGATGTAAGCTGGTTCCATAAATTAGAATGTGTATTAGATGTTGTATACAACCCAATTCTTACACGTTTATGTTTTGAAGCTCAAGAAGCCGACATCAAGCGTGTGATTGGTTTGGAGATGTTGATTGCGCAAGCTAAATATACATTTGAAATTTTTAAAAACATGTCTTTTGATGATTCTATCATTGATGAAATCAAAAAGGAGATGTTGAAAGATCGTTGTAACATCGTATTAATTGGTATGCCAAGTGCTGGTAAAACAACAATTGGTAAAATGCTTGAAGAAAAGCTTGGAAAAGAATTTTTCGACTTAGACGATATGATTATTGCCAAAGCCGGCAAAAGTATTCCAGAAATCTTCCAAGAATCTGGAGAAGCTGGATTTAGAGCGATTGAAACAGAAGTTGCGATTGAAGCTAGTAAGATGAACAATAAAATCATTGCGACAGGTGGTGGTGTCGTTAAACATAAAGTCAATATGGACTTTTTACGTTTAAATGGAATTACGATCTTCATTGATCGTGATATCGATAAATTAATTAGTTCCGATCCAAATAGACCTTTATCAAGCTCTAAACAAGCCCTTCAACAAATGTATAAAGAAAGATACCCATTGTACCAAAAATACG
Organism: Holdemanella sp. MSK.7.32; assembly: GCF_024460475.1. Taxonomy (GTDB): domain Bacteria; phylum Bacillota_I; class Bacilli_A; order Erysipelotrichales; family Erysipelotrichaceae; genus Holdemanella. The sequence goes on from NZ_JANFYN010000001.1 coordinate 32,733, forward strand.
CTGCTTATATAGCTGTCAACAATGCGAATATTGAAGAAACGGTTGATGATATTGTGAATGCCTATCACAGCATTTTAATTGATGCCGTTGCAGAGTAGCGAGAAGGTTTATTATCTTCTCGTTTTCTTTTAAAAAGGAGAAATCATATGGAAAATCAAGTTACACAATTATTAAAAGCTATGGTAAAGCCAGACTATACAGCTTGTAGCTATGCCTTTATGCAGGATGGAAAAATTGTATGTGCCGATGCGATTGGTGTCATCGACAAAATCAACAATCAACCCATCACGACGGATTGTACATTTAATGTATGTTCGATATCTAAAATCTATTGTACCGTATGTGTTATGCAGTTAGTGGATGAAGGATTGATTCAACTCGAAGATAAAGTTGCAGATATTCTTCCTGAATTTACAATGAAAGATGAAAGATATAAAGATATTACAGTACGCATGTGCCTAGATCATTCAAGTGGACTTCCAGGGACACAATGGAAACATTTTAGTGTGAGTACCACTTCTAAGTTTGACTACTATAGCGAAGTATTAAACTATTTATCAAACAGCACCCTAAAAGCAGATCCAGGAACTTACAGTACCTATTGTAATGATGGGTTTACACTCGCTGAAATGGTCGTTTCAAAAGTTCGTAATATGCCTTATGAAGATGTCTTAAGAAAATATATTACAGAAAAGATTGGCGCAAAAAGCACCAATACAACATATACAATCAATTCAGATTATCCTTTAGTTTCTGAAGGTAAGAAACCAAAAGAATACTTTCCAATTCAAGGAGCCGGTGGCATCACCACTTCTATGATTGATTTATGTAAATTTGGTCAACTCTTTCTAGAACCTAATTCTATTCTTAGTGAAAAGTCAAAAGCTTTAATGGCTAAATCTTGGGGCACTACATTTCTTGAATCGGATCTAGGCGCCATTGATTTTGGCTTAGGCTGGGACTTAGTCAGACACCATGATCCAGACTATGATTTTGGTGATAGTGTTCTGGCAAAAGGTGGAAACAGTATGTTCTTTAGTTCAAGACTGATCATTGTTCCTAAATACAATGCCGTATTAGCATTCAGTGAAACACATGATTGCGGACTCGATGTTCCTACAACTTTAATGCGCTTATTCAATACCTATTTAGAACCAAATACATATCCAGATTATTCAGGAATTTATGCCCATGCCTTTGGTTTACAAAAAATCACAACCATAAAATCAAGTATGGTTGTGCAAGATAAAACGGAAAAAGGCTGGATCATGAGTGATCTATTAAATTATGCAGATGGTAAATGGACAAATGAAAAAGGAAATCAAATCTTCTTTGAGGGGGATTATCTTTTAAAGACAACAAGAAATCGTACGGTTGCGTTTGCACAAAAAGCCAAAAAACAAGAACTCAACTCACTCTGGAAATCTAGATTAAATAAGAAATATATTGTGTGTGATACAACTTATTATGATATTGTCACAAACCAAATGTTATGTAGTGTTGAATTTAACAGGACAGAAGATACAATGTCATTGATCGTTCATGGCAATAAATCAGAGCCTGTAGTATCTGAATTTCCAATTGAAGCAATCGATGATACACATGCCCAAAGCTATTTAAATACGCCTTGTAACGGTTCTAGAGATCGTATTGAACCTTACTTTGAAGATGGTAAATTGTATTGTGCTAGCTACACCTATATTTGTGAAGATGATATAGAACCATATACTTCTCAATTGTTTAAAAAAGAAAATCAAGTCTACAAAATCAACAACACTTTAGAAGTCTTACCAACTATTTGTGAAAATCATCGAATTCTAGTATTAGACTCAAATGGAGATCTATACTACGATTCAATGGATGTCGAAGAATATAAACCTATTGAATCTGGATTTATCATCTTGGTTTAACCTTAATGTGGATGGAGGTAATATACTCCTCCACTTTTTTTGTTTCATGAATATCAATCAACAAAAATTCTAAGAATGGCCCATCGACTGTATAATTGTGTTCTTGAATCCAATGTAGTGTTGCGCGCAAAATGCAAAAATGTTGCAAATAAAATGCAAAAAATAGGTTTTAAAAAAAGACATTTTAAACGGCTTTTAAACGCCAAATAAATGTCCTTTTTTAATGCTTATTTTCTGTTTCTTATTTTGATTAAATCACACACTTCACAATTCAAAACTGAGCATATTTTTTCAATATGTTCTAGACTGATTCTATCCACCATTTCCCAATATATTTCATTAATCGTGTTAGGTCTAATACCAGTCTTTCTAGCAAGTTCTGCCTGAGTCATTTTCTTATTTCCTAATAGCTCAGACAGGTATATTTTAATCGCCATAGCAACGCCCCTTTAAGTGAATTTTATCACCCCAAACATTGCTATAACATTATTGATATTTTATATCGTATTTTGATATTTTACTTGTAATTTCTTATAATCAATTCTTTATATCTAGAAACGCCATCTTTAACAAGATTGTTATTTCTTTCAACCTCTTCTATATAAAAGTCTGAATACAACTCTCTTATGAATGCACAATCATTATAGGAAAGAATAAACCTACCTTTTATATCTCTTAGAATATCTCTTAATTTAATATGATCTTCTTCGTCAAACAAGTTGCCATAATATTTTTCAGTCTTATAATATGGTGGATCTAAATAAAACAGAGCATTGTTTCTATCATATACTTTAATAAGATTATCATAGCTTTTGTTTTCTATGACAACTCTATTTAAACGTTTACTGATTTCAGGAAGCATATTCACCGAATACGATATATTTTTAGCGTTTGTTCCATATGTTTTTCCGTCAGCCCCAAAAGATACCTTTATTAAATATAGAAAGCGTGCTGCTCTTTGAATATCAGTTAATCCATTGATATTCATTTGTTCTTTATAGTTAATAAAAATCTCTCTAGAATTTAATAAGAATTCACATTCTCTTTGGACTTCCTGAGCGTGGTATTTAACGCATCTATATAGGTTAACTAAATCACCATTTAGATCGTTATATACCTCTAATTGCTTACTGTTATGTTCTTTTGCAAATAATACCCATCCTGCACCTCCAAACACTTCGATATAGCGTGATGGTTGCTCTTTAGGAAACCTGCTTAATATCTCTTTTCTAAGTAACTTTTTACCGCCAATCCATGGTATAAAACTATTCATTTTTAATCTCTCCTTCCACACAAAGGGCATTGCTATGAAAAGGAGAGTAGGATAGCATTTCCTACTATCCTACAAATTACTTACACAAACTATTTACAATGCTTTGAATTGCATCATAGTTATACCCAGCAGCTGTTAAACGAGCCTTACGATCGGCTCCGTTTCCCCAATTACCAGCAATAACCTCTTTAGCAATTGCTTCGTTGGATTTACCAGGCTTTGATCCATATGATTTTTCATTAACTTTTGCTTGAACTGCATCATAATTGTAACCTGCGCTAGTTAAACGATTCTTACGATCAGCTCCGTTTCCCCACTTACCAGCGATGACTTCATCTGCCAACTGATCAATGGTTTTTGTTGGCTTTGGAGCAGGGTTTGAATTTCCTACCATTTGATTTACTAATGATTGAATAGCATTATAATCGTAACCTGCGCTAGTTAAACGGTTCTTGCGATCAGCTCCGTTTCCCCACTTACCAGCAACCACCTCTCTTGCAACTTCCTCACTGGATTTTTTGTTACCTGTAGATGGTGTAGATGGAGATTCAGCTCCATTCATCATTTGATCATACCATTGTTGAGCTTTTTGCATATAAGCATCTCTTTGCTCATCCTGTAATCGACCAGGGCAAGATGTAGCTGCAAAATGATTATGAGGGAATACATTTACTTTCCATTGAGGACGTCCCAATCCATAATACTTACATAGCGCTGCAACTAAATGAGCTCCTGCATCTAAGCATGCTTCACTAATATATCCGCCTTCTTTATTAGCATGTTCAATTCCAATACTTGAACAGTTAGCATCCCAGTTACTTGCATGCCATGCTGTATCACTATCCCAAACCAACTGTCCAATACGACCTGAAGATTCAACTTGATAGTGTGCTGAAGCTGGTCTGTTTTGCCATACAGAATAACATCCTTCTACAGTTAAATCGCCTGCGTTATAATGAATGATAATTTTATTGATTTTTCGTCCTGAACGCCCACTAGTATAGTGCGTGTTCAGGATTTTATTTACATCAGCATTTAAGTTTTTCCAATCCATTACTCATCACTTCCTTCCACACCTTTTCCCATGGCGTTAAGTTCTTCTTCCATTTCTGGAGTAATTACAATATCTTTTACATCTTCATTCATTTTCTTCACCTCCTGATTTTTCTAACAATTCCACTCCAGTAGAGATAGAATCTTGAAGCAACTTTCTTTGTTCACGAATATTAGCAATAAACTCATGAATAGCAGGTGCTCCCGCTGAAATAATCAAACCTGAAATGATATTGCCTACATATGGAATTGTTTCATTCATATCGAAGTATTTAAATACATCGATGCTAAACATGAACGCAAACAAAACACCTAATAATGCAGCCAATACATCCGCTGGTAGATACTTCATTACCTTATTACCTAAGACTACTTTTAAGCGTTCAACGATAAATTGAATCAACACCGCAAAAACGATCAATAATAATAGTAATGATGTTGTTTTCGAAATATCCATTGCATATTCCTCCTTTCATCGCTCATTCTATAAAAAATAAATAAAGTCGAAAAATAAAGAACTTTAAAACATAATTAAAAGGTAACGAAATTAATCGTTACCTTGATTTCTAGTCAGTACAAACCAACCATCTATTCCTTTTTCATAATCACCAAATATTTCTGTTTTTAATGCGTAACTATTACAATGCTTCAACAGTCCAAAATATGAATCAACTACTCGTGTAGCGTGTTCTAAAGTACAATCTCCTTCATTGTATCGTTTCATCACGCCTTTTAAGTTCCTTTTAATTCTTAAGGAGGTGCTTTTCCTTATTTTAATATGTGTAGGCCATAAGCGAAAACCACAAAATTCAATTCCTTGATTGATTGGTCTAATACAGGTCTTTTGATTCATTTCCATTTTCATGACATCATTCGCGAACTTTTCTAGTTTTTGATGCCATTCTTTTATTTGTTTCTTATCATCAGAAAGCACCACAATATCATCCTGATAACGTATATAACACTTGATTCCTAATGTCCTTTTAGCATATTGGTCTATCTGGTCATTGTAAACATTCGCTAACATCTGTGAAATCAAAGCGCCCACTGGCATTCCTTTATCATATAAACGTTCGCTCATTTCAACATCTTCAGGACGCATGCCTCTAGGCAAACCAAAAGGCATATCAGGGCTTTCTATGCGGGTTGCAAGCCATCTAACAACACGATCATCCTTAATTTTCTTCTTCAATACATCAATCATAACTTTATGATCTACTCTATAAAAGTATTTGCTAAAGTCTATTTTCAAGTAATACCACTTATTTAAATCGGATACATCTAAACCGTTTTTCAGCTTATTGTATCTTTTACTATTGACCAATTTAAGCCAATAATGCAGCCTTTTAACTGCTGCAATTTGTCCTTTTCCTTTGATGCAAGCATAAGAATCCTTGATGTACATCCTAGTAAACATAGGACTTAAAACTTGATAAAACGCCCACTGTTTTATCACTTCAGGAAAGTCTTGAGCAAGGATCAAACGACACTTTGGTTCGTAAACGTAGAACTCTCTATATTTAGGATAATCAGCAACTTCGCTTCTTAATTCATTTTGAATCTTAACTAGATTCGCTTCTAGATTTTGGGTAAATATGAGTACATCTTTTCTATATCTTTTGTTTTTACGAGCGTTTAAATAAGCCTTGTATATGTTTTCATCACTAACGATATCGTCATATACATTCTTTATTTTCGCCATGATCATCACCTAATTTTTAAGATGCTTAACGGAGTTCATTTAACATTACTATCGGTTTTCATCTTTATTTATTTTTTTGCTTATTCAGCATGGAATTAGACTCCTTTATTCCCTTGATTTGAAATGATAGACGTATCCATCATATACCTAATTGCAAGAGCAGAGCGGAGCGAAAACCTGCATTGTGATTCGAATTGGAGCGTGGGTCATTCAAGTTTACAGCGAACACGCCTGCATTGCTACCATTATCCCAATTGCCACCACGAAAAGGCAAATCATATAGTCCAATCCCATTACTCTTTATAGGGTTAGAGCGGAGCGAAAACCTCTATCATTGTCAGAGTTGGAGCGTGGGTTGTTGAGATTCAAAGCGAACACACCTGCATTCGAATAGTTCCAAAAAGCGCCACCACGAAAAGGTCTTCATAATAATCTAATCCCATAAGGATAAAGCGGAGCGAAAACCTAAATCGTCCCAAGTATTGGAGCGTGGGTTGTTCAAATTCAAAGCGAACACGCCTGCATTGCTAGAATTATTGAAGCCGCCACCACGAAAAGGCAAACGCTAATAGCCTAATCCCAAAATAGCATAAAAGAATAGAGTGGAGCGAAAAAGGGCTCACAATTCATCTAATCCTTATGACTTTTTTGACATGTATAACAAAGAGATTTACCAAAATTTTTCATTGAATATTCATAAGACTTAGGAGTTATTCTTGTGCCACATTTCTCACAAACATATGGTTTATCAACAGCTTTATTTCCTGTTTTTTCTTTTTCAGCCTTAATCCAACCACCTAACATCTTGCCGACTTTATCTAATCTTCTAGACATTTCCATATAGTGGTTTTCGCCTTTAAAATATTGCAAGTCAAATGCTAATCTTACATAAACCTTTAATACAGCTAGTTCTACATCCATTTTTTCAAGTGTTGTAGTCTTAGCGTATTTTTTATTAGCTGCAATTGCATATTCAAGAACTGAATCCATCTTTTTTTTAATATCTTGAACTAAAGAAAATTTTTGACTCTTTGGAAAATGATCCAACAATGGATAGGCATATAGCAACATATCATAAACCTCCTGTTGTATGATCAGTTGCGTTTCATACGAGCCTAATTGATTATCCATTGTTACCACCTCTGGTAAATTATAACATGCGTAAGAATATACACAATAAAAAAAATAATCCCACCAGCTTAATCGCTGGTGGGAATGATTGCCACTTACGTGGCAAAAACAGAACACTGATACCAAAATTACAGACCGACAAAAGCGGAGCGAAAACCTCTAACATTGTCAGAGTAGGAGCGCGGGTCATGCAAGTCGACAGCGAACACGCCTGCAAGGCTACCATCATCCCAAGAGCCACCACGAAAAGGCAAACGCTCTCCCTTATTTCTCATATAGATATAATCTCCATGATTTGCTTTTGTTCCATCAGGATAAATTGCCAAAGCCTTTAAGATTTCAGGCGGGTTGATACTTCCATCTGCTGTCATATCTTCAAATTGTCCTGCAGCATACGGATCACCATTAGTCTGTTGATGTGCTAGAGTTGTTACTAATTTAGGCATTCCTTTCGATGTGTTTTCAGTACCTGGATCTACTGTATAATCGAACTTTAATGTATTAGCAGATTTTGGCGCAACCAAGTTTCCACTCTTATCAATCGCTTTCCAATGGCTAGAATTTTCAGCCATATTTGCATCACATGCTGCATTATTATCAGCAATAACTTGGATTTCACCATCAACTAATCGAAGTCCTCCAACCCATTCCCATACATTTCCATTCAAATCAAAGATACCTGAATTACTTCCATCATGTGCCCATGTAACTGGGCCTGAACCTGTTCCAACTCTACCTGTTTTTCCATCATATTTATAAGTTTCAACACCTTTTTCATGCGGATATGATACATCGCTTCCGTAATTGTTGTTGCCTCTTGGGAAGTATCCGTTCTTTTTACACCACAAAGCAATCGCAGCCCATTCAGCATTTGTCATTAAATGCCATCCTTTACCTTTGTTTTCACAAGCTTTTCTTGCTGTATCAAAATCAATATAAACTTTTGGATCTTGCATTGGTAAAGAGTATGCTCGATCATTCACTACGATATTTTGATACTTACTAATATAAATTTCATCTTTTTCTACACCATTAACAATAAAGGCTGGATGTACTGAATTAGAACCACCTTCAATTACATCTGAAATTTTAAATTTAGGAATTCTAACCATGATTGACGGATTTCCTAAATCATCAAATAATACTGTATTTTTCCCGCCAGTCGCTGCTTCAACCGCTAACTTGATTGCATCAAAATTTGTCTCCATTATTCTTCTACCCCCCACAATGTAATATCCACTTTTTTAATATCAAAAGGAACTGCTACCTTGTTGAATTTTGTGTGCCCTTCTTCATCCACACCATCTTCTACATATTGATATTCTCTAGCTGAAATGTCGATTTGAGCCACATATTTATTCGCTAGTCCCATGCACAAACATCCAAATTCATCCATACAAATATCGATATGCATTGGATCATCACGTTCATACTTGGCTAGATTCAACATTAATTCATCATTGAAAATGATTTTATTTCCAATGATTTCATAGTCAATCTTTGCTCCTTCGTTCTTATTGATTATCTTTGCACCATTCATTAATATCGTCCTCCTGTTACTTTATATTTTAATTTCACATTTTTTGCACTGCCTTTAAACGCCAATTTAAACCCATTTAACTGTTTGTCAAAAACTTCAATTGTTTCAATATTTCCATCCGTTTCTGACACTTCGATTTGAACCACATAATCAAAATTAGACCTTTTTTCTTTAATCGGAACCGTTATCGAAGCTGATGAAAATGGATATTTATTTGTGTTTTTGATAGTTACCACACCGAATTCACCATGATTTTCTGCAGCTGATCTTTGTAGTTGAAGCATTTCTTGTTGCAAAGCCAGAGCAAGAATCTGATTTGCAAGAATCCCTTCTTCCATGTTGTTATAGTTCTTAGCATTTCTCGGTGTTCCTTGTTGAATTACATCACCTTCTGCACGAACTATATCTGCAGTTCCATCTTTATTGTTTGTAATTCGTCTACGCATTGGATATTGCGTAACGTGATCGAGCCATTTTGTTGCTTTATACAATAATCCCATACTAGCTTACCTCCATAAAATTAATCGTTATCTTTACAATAATTCCTTCATTCAAAGGATTGAATTTAATGTTTTCAGCCTTTTTATAAAATAGATCTCCTGATGTGTCATATAAGGCGATTTCAGATACAGTTACTTCTTGACTGATTGATGGGTTAAGTTGTAAATGCAATACCAACTCCGATTCTTTCTCTTCAATACTGTTAATCGTTGCCTCATAATAGGTGTTTTGGATTTTATACTTTGCTGAAACAATTTCTCTATGTGCATGAGATACCAAACCTTTAAATGCCTTCGTACTAAATGGCATATCCATACCTCCTAATCTTCGCCACAATAATCGCCATCATCGCGGGCAAATAAAAGCGGTGTGGCGTAGTTTTCTATATCCACATTTATTTGTCCGTTCTCTTCATTACCAACGCCCAGCGTTGAAATATGAGGGATTATCCCCGCTTCAAAAGATGTAAAGTCATAATCATATCCATGTGTTTCATGTACCGCGTTAACTTTAATATCTCCATTCTCTACACTTCCTAAAGTAGAAATTATTGGATATTGACCTGTATACACATAAGGGAATGAATGACTTTCATTTCTCGCTTTAATTTGTATTCCTGGTTTTTCTATCTTTCCTATATAGCTTAGTTCAGGTGTTTCTCCACAATAATCAAAATCATTGCCAAGACCACCACATACATCATGAGCTACTTTGTAAATGGTTGAACTGACTTTAATTCCAATTGTCCATTTCCAACACATCATAACTGTAAAAGCAAGATGTGCTGGTTTAATAATTTCCACAGCTGCTTTGATATCTTCGATATTGATTAATTGGTCGTTATCTCTTAAGACATCAATCATAAAAGCATACTTACCGTAGTATTCTTCTATTTCCGTATCGCATCCAGTAATAGATGAAACAACTGTTTTGATGGCATCTACAGTTGAATTTGTTCTTGTATTTAGCTTTGCAAGAATTCTTCCTATTCTTTCTGAATCGGTAAGAGCAGGACTGACATTCAATCCGAACATTTTCTCATATCTTGAAAGGTAGATACTGGCTGTACTGATCGAAGTTTGATTCCGCATCAATTCAATATAGTCAAAGAACTCATCCAGGCCTTTTTGTTCGGCATATAGAAGTTCCTTCATTTCAGGAATATCAAGTATAAATTGAGGAAGATAGTTAACTGAATCAATTCTCATGAAGCGTTATCTCCGATAGAGAAAAGAATTCTGCAGCTTCTGCCATGATGGATTGTTTACCACCGTTAACCGTATAGTCTAATACATCTGAAACTCCTTCAACGTTAAATATCAAGTCGCTTATCTTGAAGTAAGATAATACCTTGCTTTCTTCCTCGTAAGCAATTCCTGTTAGATATTCACGAATAATACGATTGGCTTCTGTTTGCACATCAGTAAGCCTATAACCAGCTGAAACTTTAATTGTGCAATCAATAATAATTTCTTTTGCTTCCGCTTTTGAAACTGTTACTTTAGCACCTATCGGTCTTTGTGTTTCAATGTAGTCAGCAACATTTTTTATCACTGTATCATCAGGTGCAGTTCCGTCCGAAGATAAAATTACGACCTTAACAGTCCCAGCTCCATTCCATAAAGGAATACATCGAGCGTTGCCAACACCTGAAACCTGCTTTGCCCAATATATATAAGAATTGGCATTTCCTGAAGCAATCGGCATTTGTATCTTTTCGTAAATCCTTTTTCGGTAAGAATCATCCGTTTCTTCTTCAGTTCCGCCTTCAAAAGGTTCTTCGTTGGTTACTTTTACACCATCAATTCCTTCAGTGGCCCTAATTCCAGTAATTGCGCCTGCTAGAACGTTTCCAGTAATCCCGAGTTCTGTACATGTTGCTCTCACACTAGTCGTTCCTGAAGAAGAGATGATCGCTTCAAAATCAGTTGTAAACGTGCAGGTGTCTGCCAAAAGGGTCGTTCCTTTTGGAATGATCGTTCCTTGTGCTCCAGTGAATTTAACATAACCACTAGAAGCAGTTGCTGGATTTCTTGCCAATCCATAATCTAATCCTTTTCTATCTAAAAATTCATATTCTGCTGTGTCTAGCATTGCCATATCAATAAAATCAATAATTCGCATATTGATAGCTCTTGCCATTTCCTGTGCTACTGCCTGTATGCTATCCATAGCGAATGAACCTTCGATTTTAGATGCTGGATTATTCAAGTATGATTTAATACGACTTTTGATTTCTTCAGCAGTGTATTCGCCATTACTCATAGCATCTATCACTTCTTGATAATTCCTTTTCATTATCCAACACCTTCTTTCATTATCTGTTCATAACGCATTTGTCCATATATAGAAATTACAGTAAATCGAATCAATACTTCCGAGCCTTTGACTTCAAATTCAAAACCATTCAATTCTTGAATATAAGAGTTATACATTAATGCTTCTGTAATATATCTTTTCAGTTCAAGAAGCATGACTTCTTGGTCTATTGCTTGAGAAATCATAGAAAACATCTCATTTCCATAATCTTCCGTATAAGCAAGATGCTGATAGCGTGGAGTCATCAATGCCTTGTATATCCAAACTTTCAAAGCCTCATTTCGATATACATAATAGTTTTGTCCTGCACTGTTTGTTAGAAGGCAGTTATTCTTGAAATCAAACGCATACTCGCATAATTCTTCTAATTTATCACTCTCAATAACATCTTCGTACTTGCTTGTATCAATAAAAGGAAAGATTGAATTGTTCATGCAACCTTCGTAACTCTTTCCAATACATAAAAGGAAACACCATCTAAAAGAACGATAACAGTATCACCAGCATTTAATAGGTCAGCTTTAAACATCTTTCTTGTAAAGCTAAGTAAACTGCTAGGAACATAATTGTGATTCATATCCCAAGTAATATTGGAATCTATTGCTTTTGATGATGTTTTTAAAAATGAATTATTGACATAAATATGTTCAGTAATTATTTGATCATACAGTTTTAGCTTGAACGGACTAGTACTGACTACTTTAGCAACATATAGATTGTTGTTATTTTGACATTTACTCTTTAGTGCGTTCACTAAATTCACTATTTTTCTATCTGTTTTTTTCATAGGTGCTCCTTTCTAGGATGTAGGAAGTTCCTTTTCATCCATCATATTTTCAAATGCTAATGTGAGTGACATTTCGTGTTTCCCATTCATAAATGTATGAGAATCGCTCTCAATATAAAAAAGACCATATAGCCCAGATTTACTTTCTTGTACCGCCACTGAATATCCTGATATCGCACGAACATCCCCTAAAGCTAGAGTAGAACCATTTTTGTCAATTCCATGCATGAGAGCTTTTGCCTCAACGTTGGAATCTTTTCCATCTTGTGTTTTATAAACCTTTTGAATTGTTCCATACTTATTCATAGAGTCAATATCTTCTAATGTTCTGATGGCATTCCCTTCTTTATCGGTAATCACCACTTTATTGACTACATTTTCAGAAGTCACTGAATAAGTGCTATCTTCAAGATTGTAAGTACCTTCTAAAACAACATTTGAATACTGACCTTTTTGAATGATATTCAATTTGTTTATATCTTTCATGATAGGGATATAAACATTTCCAGTCTGATAGCCTGCTTGCGTATAAGCAATCATTATCGCTTCATAAGCTGTTTTACCAAGACAAGGATAATAAACCTTAACGTTTGTTGAAGCTAAACTTCCGACTGGAATGTTGAGATCGTTGCAAATAGATCTTGTGATTGCTTCAGGAGTTGAATTGAATATCTTAGATATTTCTGATTTGTTTACATAGAACAGTAAATCGTACGCTAGAAAAGTAAAACTTTTATCTGCTGCTTTTTTATCTTTTTTATGAATGACTCCACCAAAGATGGCTTTTCCTGTATCGTCTTTAAAGATGATGTCATCTCCTTCGTTGATAGAAACTGCTGGCATCAACTTATCTATGTCGTTTTGATAAATTACAAAATTGAGCTTTCTAGATACTTCTTTCGTATCGCCTGACCATGTTATCTCCCTAACAAGCTCAATGATATCTTTTCCACCTGTTAATAATTGCATTATGGAATCGTTATGCTCGTACCTGGAAAAATCCAGTGTCCGTTTTGCGAGCTTCTAAACCCTCGGCTTCGGGCTACAGACTCTATAGTTCCTTTGTTAGCGTTATATATCTTTGAATATTGAGCGCCATTACCATAGTATCTTGTAGCAATTGCCCATAAAGTATCACCACTTTTGATTGTGTATGATCTTCCTGCAGATGCACCACCTGATGGTTTTGCTTTTGAGGGAGCAGAGGGAGCAGTTGGTGCAGGTCTTCTTTGAATAGAACTTTTCACTTTGGTCGAAACTTTAACCGTTGGGACGTTTAAAGTCTTATATTCAACCAACTCAATACTGTAATAAATATCATCATCTCCTTCACGATGTGTTGTCGTGAAGTTGTTGATTGCCATGGCTAGATCGATATCCATATCTGATATGATCAAGCGAACAATCATGTTTTTATCTTTCCACTTTTTAATAAGAGCCTTGCACTCCTGTGGTGTCCTAACCCCTCCATATCTTTTATAAAAAGGTGAACTTTCAGAAGGGAAGAAGCTCTCAAGCGTTGTCGTTATCAAGCCTCTGTTCCCTAAAAGAAGTGCAGTTCCCACTTCCAACAAATTAATCTGCTGGTTATTTTGCATATCGGTAAAAACAATAGAAGCTGGATTTACTGATAGCTTTAAAAATTCCTGTCGGTTATTCACATTCAATTCAATTATTCTTCTTTTCATGCAAATCTCCTTCCTATAAATTCTCAACAACTTCTAAAATCTTATCAGCAACTTCTTCAGCAATATCATCAATATCATCTTTTTCTTTGACTATGATACTGTCAGCAAGTTTCGCAATCGTAATGACTACTGATAAAGTCTTTCCACTAGAAGCTGGAGATATAGTGTTTCCATTAGTCATCGGTATATCTTTACCTACAGTAGGCAATTGGATACTGAATCCAGCCATCCTACTCATAATCTGACCTGCTAACTGACCAATCCAACCTGTATTTCTTTCAAGAGGCATAACCACTTCTTTACCAGCTTCACCAATGACCGCTGTTGTTGCCTCGTTGACAACACCACCTTTGGCAAGGTATGGGATTTGCCCTAAGTTTAATCCCCAGTGTTGACCACCAACACCTGGAACCCAGGCAGGGATATCAACTGAAATACTATTAATTGCTCTAATTGCTCCATTGATAATCGCAATGACTGCATTCATAGGAGCTTTACAAATTTCAGCAATTCCACCAAAGATTGATGCAAAGGCATTTACGACACCTTGCCAGCTTCCTGTCCAAATAGCACTGATCAGATCAAGTCCACCTTGAATCACCGAACTAATACCTGATATCGCATTCGTTACAACCTCACTGATTCCTGCGAATGTATCTGAAATAATAGGTGCTATCGCTACGATAACATCTGCAATCATTGAAAAAGCAGTTCCAAGTGGAGGCAATACAGTTGTGACTATGTTTCCGATTGTTGTAACGAGAGTAGAAAAAATTGGCTGAACTGCAGGTAAGATACGAGCAATCGCTTGAATAATCTGGTCAATTATCGGTGTTGCCTTGATTACTACATTTTGTATCGTAGTAACAATCGTTCCACCAAAAGCCATAATTGGTGGCAGCATCTGCTGAACTCCTAAAATAATTGATTGGATTGCAGGCATCATCATTTTGAAACCATTGATAAACGATGGCATGATTGATGATATATATTGAATTCCTTTTCCAAGGCCTTCACCAAACTTTACCCCGAACTCCTGGACATAAGGCATTGCTTTATCAATCAAACCAATAATGTTTGTAAAGACTGGTTTTAGTTGTTCTACAATATTCAATCCAAAATCAGCAACTCCTGACTTTAACTTACCAGTAATTGTAGATAATAACCCTGTACCAGTTGTAGCTAGTTTGGCTGCAGCACCTCCATAGAAGTCTTCTAAATCTTTGGAAACACCCTCAAATCCTTTTTGTTTAAATTCATCAGCCGATACTTTAAAGCCAAATTCCTTTAAACGTTCCATTTCTCCAAGTTTCGCATCGGCTAAGGCTTCCATAGCATCGCTGACTGATTTCGTTCCACCTGAAGCAGCCGCCATATCTTCTGCCAACCGAACCAAGGACATTGCTGACTTCGTGTTCCCCTGTGTAATCGCTACTGCGCGACTTCCTGCTTGAATGACTTCGCCAGTTTCGAATGGTGTCGCATTGGCATTTTGTCTTAACTGCTCAGTAAATGTTTTTGCAGCTTCTTTTATCTGTGATTCACCATAGTCTTTATTGGTCGCTCCGATAAAATGTTCAATGCTGACTTGTTGATTTTCTAAAGTCATTCCTGATTTGACAGCAGCCCCAAGTGCAGCAGCTGTGCCTGTAGCTACTACTGTAACAGGAACAACTAATTTCTTACCTATTTGAGCCAAACTCTTCATAGCAGAAGATATACCACTAGCTGTTTTATTGACTGCTGTTATCGTTGCTTTGTAGGCTTTTTGGGTTACCGTCTTTAAAGCAAGCTTGATTGGAGACAACTTGCTGGTTATCATGTCCTTCAATAACACTGCTGGTCTTGCAACTGTTTTTGAAAGCCACTTTGTTTCTGCTTTGATTTTACTAGCCTTTGAAGTGAAGTTATCCTTAATCCTGACGATAGGGGATACTGCTTTATTTTTTAGATCATCAAACAATTTGATTGTAGATTTCAGTTTTGATAATGCATGATCTCTAATTTTAACAATCGGCGCAACTGCCATTGTTGATAGTTTTAACATCCTTTTATAAATACTATTTAACTTGATTAAAGCTGCATTATCTTCCAAATGAAGCCTCGCTTTTAGGTTATTCTTAAATTCATTTGCTTTGGATTGCATGGCTCGAATTGATTTCATGGCTGATGTTGTCTCAATAGCTGGTTTATATTTATGATCCCATGCTTTTTTCAACTCATCTCTTGTTGACTTGACTTCGTCCTTGAAGGTCTTATGCTCGTCTTTTAACTTTTTAAGCGTTCCTATACCTTCATCTGAAATCTTAATCTTTTCAACAATTGCCATTCTTGCCACCCCCAATCTTAATCTGCGCTGCTTTTTGCATATCTTCTATTGCGACATCCATAGAAGCTTTATAAAAAAGTTTGTAGTAATTCGGCAATTCTACAAACTCCTCTATTTTCCACCCCAATTGAACATAATGATGTAGCAGATTAAAATCACCATTAGTTCGAATTAGTTTTTTAAGTTTTCTAATCCTTTGTCAACGACTGTAACTTTGTTTTTACTTAGTACACCTGATTTTTCCATGATGATCATTGCAGCTTCCGTAATTTCGTGTCGTTCAAACATTTCCATTACTTCCATAGGATGAACAATATCACCAGCTTCTTTTAAGGTTTGGCCCAATTTTTTCAATGATGGTTCAACTGAAGCAATATACATAGCATATTTATCTGCTCCGTTTGGATCATCACTTTCATACGCCAAGCAATCATTGATTTCAGCATCGGATAAAGTTCTGAATTTAATTTCCAACGGTTGTCCTTCACCATTTTCATCTTCTAGCTTTTCAAAAGAAGGGAAGCTTAATGTGTATTGCACGAATGATTTTTTTCTTTTCATGGCTGCTGAAGCTTTCGCAGCAAATATTTCTAATGTTGATTTCTTTTCCATGTAAATCCTCCTTATCGTTTGATCGTATCTAAGTTAACTGCATCGCTTGGTGTAAAGCCTCCAGTTAATTCTTCTTCAATAAGCGCTCCTTTTTCGGCAACGAATAATGGAATATCATTCCACCATACATTATCGAATGACCAGCGTTCTTGTTGAGCATCCACTGCATCAGGGTCTGCTAACTTTGCAATTACTTGAGAACGTACATCCTTACCTTGAACATAATTTTTCATAACGTCATTGTAATTGCTGTATGTTTTGTTAATTGTGATTGAGATTTCTCCTTTGAGTCCTGTCATCTTGCTATCGATATCAATACCCATCTGAACTTCTTCTCGATTAGCTGATACTTTCGCTTCAATTTTCTTAAATTCGATAATTGGAACACCATCTACCCAAATTTCACCCCATGTACCTGAAAGGACTTTGTTTCCTCTTATACTCATCATCGTATCCTCCTATTCCTACATATTGATTTCCATTTTTAAATCTTCCATTGCATCAACAAACTTGATTGCTGCAGTTAAAAAAACCATACTTCCTGTATTGGCCTGTAAAATTTCAATATCACTCATAGCTTCAGTATCTTCTCCTTGACTTAATAAATAACTGCGTTGATCTTCAAGCGAAATTGCACAACTGTTATTGTAAGTGCGATCCAATACATCTCCTTCCATGCTTTTGAAATATGTAACAATCGCTGCTACGAGGTTTTGCTTATTGTCGTAATCATTAATAACCTTACCGACATACTTTTCTTCAAATGTAGTCTTGATATCTTGATAGACGGTATCTTTACTTTCAATAACCTTAATCTTTTTAAGATCTTCATTGTTCCCTGAAGTATAACTATTGATACCTCTTGCGATTTTGTATTTTTCTCCATCGAATAAAATAACTAGTTCACCTTTATTGACTAATTCTTCAGGATTACTAGGAATGTCAGCTGAGATAATATCTGTTAGAACATAGTATGTTAAACTGCGGGATAAACTTAGTCCTGCAACAATACCTGCAATACGAGCACAATATTCAGCAGCTGTTAGCTTCACTTCATTTCCTGTGATTGTTGAAACAATATTCCCAGTTGTGAAATTAATAATCCCTTCGCAATCCGCAGCATGATTGGCAAGTACTGCTTTAAATGTTTTCTTGTTATTAGTTCTTTGCTCTTTAATCCATGAACTAATAACTGGAGTGCTTTCTTCATTTGCGGATGGGACAACTAAATAGTTCCATTTATAGTTTTCTAAAACTTTTAATGCCTTACTATAGTTGTTGTCTTCTTCTGGAATTACTGCAACCATGACTTTGTATGGTGCTCCATCAAAAATCAATTTCAAATATCGATAGTTCTTCTCGCTCATTTTTTCAAATTCTACATCACTCAAACTTTTATAAATACTAAATGGAATCGCACCTGCAGTATTGTCTTTTAGAATGACTGCAACAACTCCACGTTCGCTTCGTTGAATAATAGATTGAGCTTTGCTTTTAAACTCAATCAAAATTTGTGGTAAATTCATAAAATTTAATCCTCCTGTACAAAGTTAATGTTTAGATTTTCTGCAAGTACACCTTGCTCGTTATAATCAATCGCAATCACATCTCTAAACCTCAATGTGAAAGTGTAATGTCCTATGTTGTCCACGATTTTAAAAGAACTGTTTTCAATTGTGATTGAGCGTTTGCCAATTTGAACATAAGGCAGAAAGTTTTGATCCATTGCTTCCATCCAATCATAGAAAGTATTGCTATCTGCTTTATCATTGATATAAGCAATATCTACAAACAACGCTCTATCTCTTAAATACTTTCCAAATAGCGCTGTACTGATTGGAATCAAAGAAACATGGAAATACTTATAAATTTGGTTTTCTTCAACACTTGAATCTGTTTTGCTGACATTTGTAAAAAATACATCAATGTTTTCCGCTTTTTTTAAAAGGCTGGTTATGGTTGTTTTAATTTCTGTAATCTTAATCATTTAGATCATGCTTATTTATAAAATCACTCAACCAGTCTCTTAAATAAGAAGGTAACTGTATTTTTAAAAGTTCAACTGATATCTCCATCATATGAGCTCCTTCAACAAAACCACCGCTTTTTGTTCTATGTCCATACTCGACAGGTTCAGCATACTCAACATTGTTATATACCTCGATGAAATAGTTGTTCCCTCGTTTGACCAGTTCTCCGACAAACCAATTACCTTGAAGATGGCTCGTGTCGACTGGAGTAGCATCTGCAGTAGCAGTTTGAAGATCGGTTGCAACTTGAATGACCATCCTTTCAAACTCGTATGGATAATCATGCGAAATAATCTTTGCAAGTTTCTTTTCAAATTCATCTAAACCTTCAATTACAATATCTGATTGACTCATGCTGTATTCTTACCCTCCAAGACTGGAAGCTCTGCATGACTTGGTAAAGTATATTGCTTTCCAGCCACCAATACATAGCGTGCGCCTTCGTGTGTGCAAACGATTGTGTCATTCTTTTCAACACTTATTTTTGGATCATAAAACAACTTATAATCACTTTCGATTTTAACGTTTACATCATTCTTATTTGACTTGCCATTAGAAAAGCTAGACAAGGCGCATGGTATATCATCATATATTTTTTTGCCATCTAGGCCTTTATAAAAGACACTTTCGCCAGTCGGTAAAGTGTCTTTAAAAGGTCGATAAACGCTCATTTTATCATAATAAGTTAATGCTAGAATTTCAGCTTCACTCATCATTAGGATCTCTTGGAAGCCTCATTCTTTTAAAGTGGACTAATTGACATGAATAATCTTTCATAAAGTCAATTGCATTGTTATAGGCTGAAGCAGGATCTTTGTAGGTAATGCTTGTATCACCTCGACTTACGCTGGCAACTTCCTTGTTATCGGTAGCAATAACTTTGTCAGCCATCAGCATTTCTTCAGTGATTTCTGCTACAACTGATTCCAGTGCTTCAGGTAAATCATTACGATTGCAATGCGCTAAAACCTTTAATCTAACACGGTTTGCATATCGTGCGATAATCGGTTCTAACTGTTCTTTTTGTTCATCACTAAGATTTCTTATCTTTGGATGCTCTAGAACTTCCTTCAGTATCCTTGTCATTTGTTCCATCTGTAGAGCCTCCTTTTTCAAGTTCATTAATCTTCTTTTTCAAAGAAGTGTTTTCTTCTGATAGTTTTTTGATTTCACCATCTTTTTTAGAAATTTCTTTTTTTAATTCTTCCAGTTCACTTCCAGGCTTTTCAGTGCCTAAACCAATTACTGTTCCTTTTGTTTCCATATCTTGTTCTCCTATTCAGAATCGTGTGAGCAATAAACTCCAGCTAATTTATTTTCATAAACGTGTGCGTATAAGTTGTTGTTTCGATAATCCCACTTATGAGAATCGCCATTCTGGTTTTCATCAGGTGAAAAATACTTGATCCATTGTTCCATCGCTGATACTGCTGCTGATTTTTCAACCACAACGAAGTTTACGTTTTTACCAGTTGTTGGTGTTTTCTTATAACCATACTCAGTTTTACCATCTGCCAATGTGATTTGAGTGTACATTCTAGATTGTGGCATTTTGATAATTGTTGAGAACTTATCTAAAATCTTTTTAGATTTGGTTGTATCCATATCTTCAATCAATGAAAGGTAAGAACCGACAATGAACAGGATACGTGATTCTTCAGGCACTTCATCGTTATCCATTTTGTCCGATGCTGCTCTTAATGCTTTAACAACAGCTGCTCCGTCAGCTAATTTTTCTTCTTTTACTGTAATACCAGTAGTTCCACAAATTTTAGCAATACGAGCTGCATCCGTTTCAGGAATAACCTTTGTACGAATGAATTCGCTTAATAGTTTAGATGCAGGAATTTCTAATGCTTCTTCGTTATCCATTCGGTCGATGTTTAACTCTTGAGAACGTTCTTTGTCATATTTGACTGTTTCCCAAGCAAATTTTGTTCCTCCTTTTGTATAACCCGATTTACGGTCATAGTCACCAAGTGCATCCATGTCAATTTTTGCAACCTTGATTTCACCATGTGCTCCTTTTAAAACAGTGGTTTCATCACCTTCAAGGATAGAAGTCTTAGCTTCCTGTTTATAAAGTTCATCCATCAAAGGTGCAAATAAAGTAGCATAATCAATTACATTTTCCATTTTTCTTTCCTCCTATTACTTAATTCCCATATATTTTCTGATTTTATTTTGTTTATCCTGCATATCATTGATTGCGGCATTTGAATGAAGTCCTTCAGGTGTCTTACCTTTTAACTTCTCTTTAATTCCATTTTCAAGACACTCACTATAAGTTTTAATAATATAATCCAACGATGCTTCAGCAGTTTCTTTTGTTGAATAGTTAATAATATCTGCCAATTTTACTGGTAAACCAGCTTCATCTAATTTTTTGATTGCATCGTTTTTAGAATTGTTGACCATAATCTCATGTTCCAACGCCTGAATCTTCTTGTCTTTTTCAGCATCTTCTTCTGCTTTTAATTCTTCAGGCGTCAAGGATGCTTTTCTTTCTTTTTCAGCCTGTGCTTTTTTATATTCTTCAATAGCATCTGCTTTCGCTTTTTCAATGGCTGCATCCATATCTTCCTTTGATAAAGCGCCTTCTTGAGCCTCATCCTCCTTTGGTTCTTCAGCAGTTGGTTCTGCTTCAACTGTTGTTTCTACCTCCGATGGTTCTTCATCACTCTTTTTGCCAAAAACAACTTCTTTGATTTTTTCTCCGATTGTTTTTTCTTGTTTTGTTTCTTGAGCTTCTTCCATTTTGTTTTCCTCCTTTAACCACTCTCTATAACAAAGCCTTATTTCGCTTTATTACCATTTTTAACAAATCTTTCTTTCCATTTTTGATAGTTGATATTCTTTTCCAACGGAACGACATTTCGTTCTTGATCAAAAATACTCATTGCGTGAACTGCGATTACTCGGCATTTGCAATTCGGATGCATTGGTGGACAATTGACACCGACTGTTGCATCTTCGATTTTGAACTTTTTACCATTTAATGGTTTACATTTCGGACATCCAGCGCCACGGTACATATATTCATCAATCTTCATTTTTTTATATGACATCAATTGCGCTTGTTGAGCAAAATACTTTGCTTCTGTTCTAACCACACGCTCCGTAACATATTTACCTTTGCCAAGAACATCATCAATTCGCTTTGTCATCTTCTGAATAGAACTTCCATCCACGAATCCCGTTGCCAGTTCTTTTCTTAAGGTTTCGGTCAATTTGTCAATGTTATCCCAAATGGTTTTGGAATACACTTTCGTTGACCATGGGTATTCAAGAACACTTTTAACCAGGTGAGGATTAAATCTTGCCACATTAAATCCCAAGCCGACTGTTTTTTGAACAGAATAGAAACCACGATAATAGTTGTTGACAAGTACGATGCCAAGATGCTTTTTAATACTTCTTGTGGTTTTATTAGCTAAATTCATCATTTCTTTATCAATCTGCGAAAGCAGTTCTTCCTTTCTTGAAAGGCTGGTCTTAGCTGATAAAGTATTTAATTCCATTAACATCTTTGTTCCATCAGCTTCTTTTTCTATTTGTTCAATGTATTCTTCAATACTTTTTTTCCATTTAGTAAATTCTTTGCTGCTTAGTAGTCCTTTTGCTTCCTCGATAGATATTTCATTGTTTTCGGCAAATCGAATCAAGGATCGTTGAATATCTGCTTTTAAGCGTTCAGCTGCTTCATCATAGACATCCAGTAGATCTTCTACAATGTCATCTATTTCTTCTAGCTCATCCAATAGACAATCTTTAGCGATTGCTAACTGTTTTTCTTTTTCGGTCTTATTCATCCAATTCATCCTCGCTTAGCTTAAATGCCTTGACAAGATTTTGATAAACCCCCTGTTTTACCTCTTCATCTTCATTTTCTTCTTTGATGTTTTCTAATTCTTCCTGAACATTTTCGATATCGTCCAACTTAGAAAGTAGTGTTTGATGAGAAATGAACGGTGAAATCATTTGAGCAATTTGAGCGTTCTCTAGCTTGTTTTGAGGTCGATTTCGATTAAATACGACATTGATATCTCGATAGTCATAATTGCCGCCGAATAAATTCAAAATATTGGTAATCAATTCGATCCTTCTTTGTAGCGATTTTTTAAATTTTCTTTCCTTGATTGCAACAACTTGATCCATTGACCACATCTTGTAAGAAATAGCCACGCCTGAAAGATTAGATGCAAAAGCATTATCTGTCATATTCGGAACTGAACTAAACAAATGCATGTCACTTACTAGGCGGTTCTTATAGTTTTCTAAAGCTGTATCATTAATTTCTTTTAACATCCAAGATACATCACCGCCATCGTCAAGAATGATTGCTCCTTTTTTACGCATTTCTTGAATGTCAGTTGTTGTTACATCTCCAAGCTTAGAAATCTTCATCAACGCCTCATCGTTATATTGGAATAAATTTGCTGTATTCGATTGGACTGTGTTATAGGCATCCACAATACTGATGATGCCTTCAAAATCACCAATTCGCTCTTCATTGTTGACAAACTCAACTACTGGAACATCTTTCCAGTAATGATCAACAATATCTTTCAACTGTAAGCTTCCACCAGCTCTTGACTCAAAATACCAGGTGCTTTCACTTGTGCTGAATTCCAACTTCAATATTTCGACCTTTCGCTTGGTATATGAACGAATAATACGAATAAAACCTAAATAGTTATCTTCGCCACCTGAATCACGAATCAAGATACCTTCGTTCGCTGGCACTTTGGTAAAACGAATATTGGCATCTTCGTCAATATATAAAATTTCAAAGCAATCGCCATGAATGGATGCTTTTTTAGCAATTTCTGTGTTTTCGTCCTGTTCATCGTTGTATTCAAGTACATTCTGTATCTTTTCCATATACTCATCATTCTGTGAGTTGTATTTGATAGGATCTCCAACAAAATAACCAACCATACTATCAGTAATGTACTTACACATGTTGTTGACAATCTTATTATTGGGATCGTTTGCGTTGTATTTTTGCTTGTACACGATTTTATGCTTCCCAGCATAGTAGTTATCAAGAGTTCTATATGTACTGTTTAAATATCGGTTTTCCATATAGATTCTTTTGATATCATTTTCATCCAAAGAGTTAAAACTCTCTTTATCCATATAAATTACTGCCATTTTCTATCCTCCAAAAAGCGAACGGTCTAATATTCTGAATCTCTTTCCTTTTTTAGCAATCGTTCGTGCCATTTCCAATGCATCAGGTGCATCATCATGGCTTGCCATAGGGAAATGCTTAAGCTGTTCTAAAAGCAATTTGTGTCTACGATTGAACTTGATGTATTTATTCTTGATATCAGGTTGCAGTGATTGAATACGCAGCACCTTGTCACCAGTCGAATTGATTTCTTCGATCGGCAAGTAAAGACCCGCTTTGGCAGAAGCTTTAGAAATTTCCTCTTTCAAGAACCATTGGAACTGTACAGTTTCACATCCAAGTTTTTTAAAGCCTTTGCCATAAGTTTTTCTAAGCCATCTTTCTTTTTCGAGCACATCGTTAATGATGCGATCAGGATGTCTACGCATCACATCGGCATCAATTACATACATATATCCAGTTGCCTTTTGTTTGGCGATAGTGATAATGGCTGAATAGTCTGATTTCTTATTCTTACCAAGCGATGGATCTACTGCTCCATAGAATTCAAAATCCTTCGAATTAAAGTTCATTTCAAATTCGTTGTAGTAATCAAACCATTCTTCCTGGAATAAGCAATCATCAGGGCTGATTGGTTCATTCTGTAATTCAGAATTAAATGAAGCATCGCCTTCAGATACCTTGATGCACATAAGGTTGTAATAGGAAAGTTTGTCTTCCCATAACACTTTTGTACCTTCCAGCATTTCTTTTTTATGTTGTTCAAAGAAATGCAACGCTTTAGCTTCATGTTCAGGTTCATCAAGGTCGGTATATATCTTTTCCCATTCATCCCATAGATCAACTGCAGATGAAAAAGAAAGGACTGCTTGATATTTAATGCTTTTATAGCTTGGATTTTTCAACACATTAGCAAGCAACGAATCATAATGAAGCATTGTTCCAATATAAATAATATCGGTGTAATCATCACCAGCTTTCGATACTGCCTTATAAAACCAGTCGGATAGTTTCTTTCGCTGGTCAACCGTTCTTACATTTTCATCATTCTCAATATCATCAAGAACCAATAAATCAGGCCTCCAATTCTTGTGCTTTCTACCACGAATCTTTTTGCCTGAACCAATAGCTTCAATTTTTATGTTTGTCTTTGTTAATAAAACGTTCGAACGCCATACCTTACCATCTAGTTTTCCGAAATCTTCGATGATATGTTCATTTTCTTCCATCTCGGTTTTAATGGAATCTAAGAAACTCTCAGCCTGTTCTGAACTATCGGACAAGATAATGATGTAGTGCTTATACTCATATAACGCTGCATGAAGTGATCCTTTGAATGTAAGGTTCGTTGATTTAGCATGACCACGAGGGGCAGCAATCGCTCTTTTACAGCCTGCCATTCTGCTTATCTTCTTTTGAACGCTTTTTGAAAGTGGTACTTCGTCTTTCATAACGCCATGCTTCCAAATATTGTCGAGTTCTTCGTGGAAGCGTGGAGACTTCCTGACAAAGTAATGAGGGAGGTAGGCTCTTCCAAAAAATTCCATATCAAACGAAGCTAATTTTTTTCGTATACCATTCTTGCCAGTTAAGGGAGCTCCTCTTTCAAAATCATCAAGAAGTTGTTTTCTTAAAAGGTTGTTGTCCTTTTTTAAAAACTCTTTTAAAAGGTCGTTCAAATAAACTTTATATTCTTGCGTATCATATGCTTCGCTATCGGCAATTTGATTTTCAGCTTCTAAAATTCCATCCAAAAGCATGTCTAAACTTCTTTTTTTGAGTCTTCCCATCCTATCATCTCCTTTCGCCTTATAAAAAAATCGCTATAAAGCGATTTTAAGCGTTGTTTTTGCTTGTACCCCACAATTACTCAACTTTATGCCTAATTCGTTTTTTAAAGGGGTTTTTGCGCGAATTAAAAGGTAATGCGCCCTTTACGAACATTAGAGTGTGCTTCGCCATCCCAGATATTTTATTTTCTAGGATAGTTCATGCTATTTAACCACCAATTTCCGCTTACAGGACGAATCAACCGTTTGTTTCTGTTGGCTTTGTAGTGTCAATCACATTCAAACTCAACGTGATTTCTTTAATTTCATTACATACAGTAATTTCAAATGTTGCTTTTCTTTGTCTTTTATTAAAACTTTTTATTCTGCTTTTAAATTTTAAAAGGATACCTTTTAAAATGATGACATTTCCATCTTCATCTACCGTTACCTCAGTTGGTTCTAATGGATGACCATCGTTGTTTAAAATTTTTACCCATTCTTCTTCCAGGAAGGTAAGAGTGGATGGGGAAGTTTTGTCCCCCAAGAAACGTTGAACCCCATTAATACCTTTGATTTTGTAAAAGTCTTCGGCTTTGAATTCGGTTTGTACGAAAACATAGTTAGGAAATAATATGTATTCTCTTTGCATCCAAGCGCCTCCTGAACGAATCAAGCGACTTTCTCTTGGAACAAGAGCTTGATACCCAGCCAACTCTAATTGCTTCTGTATTTGAAGCTCTTGGCTTCCTTTCACTTGTATCACGCACCACATATCTATCCCTCCATTTCTTCTGTTTTCTTTGTGTTTAAATACTGGACAAGTTCCTTGTATAGCTCAGGTTTTTCCTTCGCCATGGAAGAGAACAGTAATGTTTTAAATTCTTCAATCGCTGCATCCTTAACATCTTGGTTTTGGATTTCAACTCTTTTCTTATAAGCAGTCGCACGAATAAGTGCATTTGACTCCTTCATAAGTTTCGCTAAATCTACTTCATCCCAATCTTCTTCTTTCGTGCTTGCTAAGCGATTAAACACGTTTCCTGATGTGATACGAATGATTGCTTCTGCCATATCTAAATCAGGATTACGATCCAATTCTTCTTTTACTAACTTGAAGTTCTGATGTGTCATCTTCAATGCTTCCATATTGGCATTGAACGAACGAGCATATCTACACACACTAGCTACTGATACCGATTGTTCATTTGCTTTTAGAAACTCTACAATTTCAGTATAAGTTGCATCAGACTGAAGCATAGTTTCAACTACAGATTTAAGATCTTCAGGCAAGTTGTCAATCTTACTGTGTTTCCGATTGGCCATAGGTTTAAACCTCGATCATATCGTCTACAATGTTTCTTGCTAAAAGCTTTATTCCTTTGCTAGTAAGTTTAGCTTCAAGGTTTCTGTAGTTGACATCCTGAGATAGCTCCAACACTTCATTTCTTGTAGCGATATCTCTTAAACGAATATATTTTTCTTCAGTCAAATAGTTGATGCAGTCTAAAAACTCCCATTTTTCAACTCCATCCATTTCTAACACTGTTTCAACGCTTTTAAGTTCGTTGTACTTGTATCTAAGAACATTAATCGTTCTTAACACACGACCATTGTTGCTGATAAAGTTTGCAGCTTCTAGTCGCTTCTTTAATGTTTCTTTATCTGCCATTTCTATACCCTCTCTTTCAATAGTAATTTATAGATTTCATCTAGTTTATTTTCTGTTTTTCGTTGTTCACGAATAAAGTCTTCTTTCGTTAAGAACTGTTTTTGTGCTTCTTTTAAATCGTTTCTGAATTCTTTGACCGATTCTTTGAATTCGGTTTTAGGTGTGTAGTCAGTTTTAATATCTTGAATATCTTTCTTGACTTCTTTAATGATCTTTTCATGAGCAACTTCGGTAAGATAATCTTTTTCAATCTCTTGTATTTTTAAATCTGTTTTATCAATCTTGTCCATGGTCTTTTTTAAAAAGTAAGTGATAATTGTAATTACTGTACCAATTGCCAATTCTAAAAAATAATCCATTTCTATACCTCCTTGCTCGTTATTACAAGGCAAATTTTAGATAAAAAAAAGAAAGTGGTAAAATAAACTACTTTATAGTTAAACTTTACTACTTTCTTTAAATTTTCTATAAATCAAACAATGTGACTTGTCCTTCGTATGGATCGATTTTTTTGTTTTTGAACAAATCGCCGATGATTGTTCGTATCTGTATTTCTGATAAGCCATACTTCAATGCGAGTGCTTTGATATCCCCATTTTTTTCATACTCAATGCGTATTTTCTCGTTACGTTTTCTTCGCTCGATTTCACTGAACTTAGGAATATAAATGCTTGTTCCTGCATAATAGTGAATCAACCTCTTATAGGCTTCTAAACCAATGACTTCAACGACTTGTAACTGTTCTTCATTTAAATCATCTAATGTTACATCTGCACTTTCTGTCATTAATTCATCCATTTTCTTTCAGCCGTCCTAACGTAGTTTTTTAAAATTTCAATCAGTTTGTTTCCATCATCTCTTGAAAGACGATTAAATATGCGTTGTGGGGTTGATTTTACTTGGAACTGTCTTTCTATAATACCCGCCAATCTTTCGCCTACAGGAGCATTATTTGGTTCTCTATCCAAAGATTGAAGCTCATACATCAATGACCAGCACTTTTTCTTTTGTCCTGCTGTCATAACTTCATCAATCTTATTATTCTGTTGTTTTTCCAAGTAGGCGATGATTTCATTGGCTTCACGATAAGTTAGTTCTTTAGTTGAATGTTTACCTGCCTGACTAAAAATAATCATATGCAAGATGTCATTATCTTTATCTTGGCGGTCAACATATCCTAATGCATTTGCAATAGCATATATTTTTTTGGTTTGCCAGCTCTCAACAGTTTTCATAAGATTGCTCCTTTCCGTTATTCCGCTTCTAGCGTTACCTTGATTGAATCTTCAACAATCAATGAACTCTTGATTTTAGCGACTGCTTCTTCAACCGTTCCTTCAAATCCTGAAGCTTCAATAATTCTCAAGATATTTTGATAAGCCATAACATCCTGTACAAGAAAAGCATAATCACTCGCTTCTTTTTCACTAAGGTCAGTGTACTTCAGGATGTTCTTTTGATCTTGTTTGTATTTTCCTTTTAACCGTTTCATAAGAAGCGTTTGTTTCTTCTGATCAGGAGTCATATGAGTGACAACATTGGATAATGTATCTTCAATATAATCTCCCTTAAACATATTTGCCAACATTGTTTTTGCAACATCGGTCAATGAAAACTTTGTTTCTTCTTTAATAAAATCAGGAACAGTCTTTCCTAAAACCTCTTTGATAACGACCCACGAAATTGGTTTGACTGTTGCTGCATTTTGTACGATGACTTTAGCACCATTATTTCCATAGATTTCTACGGTTTTTAGTTTTGTATCCTGCAAATCTTTTTCGGCGTATTCTTCAAAATCAGCCTTTAAATTTTCCATTTCATTTTTGATGCCAGCCAATTGTGCATCTAGCTCTGCATAACGATCCACTTTCTCTCTAATTTCCATGTTCGCTACCTCCAGCGAATTTACTAGCACATGTAGTGCATAATTCTACATTATTAAATACTTTTACATGTTCAGCCGTTCCACAACACATGCATGTAGGGATATGCTTTTTGATGAGAAGGCTATTGTCTTCCGTTTGAACGATTTCTACTGCTGCACCTTTTGGAATGTTCATCTGATGTCTAATCTGTGCAGGAATCGTAATTCCACCAGTTCTAGAAATCTTTTTAAATAGTTTGTTTTCCATCTGTTTTTCCTCCTTTGCTTTCCTATGCTCCACTCTGCATTATCCGAGGGCTTGTGACCTCCGTTGGCTGCATTAGAGCAATGGGTTATTTATCCCCAGTGCATTTTTTGTATTCATCTTCTGTAATCGGATAGGCTTCTTTAACATATAAAGAAAAGTAAGCCATAAACTCTTCCGCTGTTAGCTCTTCATCAACCTCGACAAATCGCTTTTCACCGTTCAGATTCTTGATCACAAAATACTGTGATTTCATATTGAGTACCTCCTATCAGTTCTTTTGCTTTTAATACTTTTTTAGAGTAGTCTGTTTCATAAATGCCTTGTTCCCATAACTTTTGAGCTCCTGCAACACCAATGTTATAAGCCATAAGCATTTGATGTTCGCTTTCGTTCCATTTCAGCTTGCTTAATAAGAAGATGCCAGCCTTAGCGCCTTGGTATGGATCAAGCATATTTGTTAGTCCTAACTCTCTTTCTACCTCTTCAAAATTGACTTTATTGACTTGCATAAGTCCAAAATCATCTGTGCATGATATAAGTTCTGGATTGAAATTACTTTCTACTTTCATAATCGCAAGTACTAATTTCATATCTAATCCTGCATCTATGCATTCTTGTCTTATATAATCTTGCAAATCCATATCAAGAGGGACATTGTAGTATGTTTGAGTTTTCAATATCTCAACTTTTTTAGGTTCAACCCTTTGAGTTTTAATTTCTATTGATTTATCCACTGGCGCAATTGCCAAGGCATATATCTTATTCGCTACTATGATAGTGATTATTATTGAAACCATCAGAAGAGATCTTTTCATTGCTCCATCCTCTTGCATTTACTCATTTCTTTTTGAAGTCTTCTTTTGTGTTTTAACAGATCTCTTTTTCTCATTGGTGAAGAAGTGCTTTGTAAATCTACTTCGCAGTTTTTAAGTTTGTTTAAAACCTCTTTTTTATCCATGTTAAACTCCTATTTCATCGTCACTTTCTCTTATTTTTTCTAGATCTTGATACATAAGAAGTACGCTTAAGTATGCAATTGAACCTAACAAGGTTGATGTAAGGACTTTTGGCTTTGACTTTAGATATTGCATTTGCGTATTGAAATGTATGTTGCTTTCGTATAAGTGCTTGTATCTAGGGTTTTTAGTTACTTTTTCAAAGAATTCTTGTCCAGTCATACTATTTTTCGTTTCTAGCTTCCAATATTGCCTGAAGCGTTCTTTTTTCCTTTTCATACTCGTGTACTAAACTCCAATCACAAGCATCCCATCGGTCTTTCATATCGATATAGAACAACTCTCTGTCAATCCATTCAATTCTTCTTTTGATTTCTTCGTTGGTCATATTCTGATATTCCATTTTTATCACCTCACAATTCCCATACAGGCTTAAGAACTTCAATGATCTGTTCATATGTCATCTTATTATCGTTCTCTTGAAATTTTTGATCCAACACCATCGCACATTTTTTAAGTTTTAAAATACCAAGATCTTCTTTACTTACACTCCCATATCGACCTGAATTCGTCATCATTCCTAAAACGATCATGAATGTATTCAGTTTCGCATAATCTCCTAAGTGGTAATCTTTCCATTCATCACAAACTTCTTGAGCGAACTTCTTTCTGTTTAGTCTTGGCTTATCAGGTGGAAGAATCCCTTTTTCCTGCAAATTCTTTTTGATACGTTTTCTTTCGTCTTTTTCACGATTGGTCATACGTTTATATTTCTTCGTTGCCATATACTCCTCCTACTTTAAGAACTAGTTTCCATATCTTCTTTTATCGTCATGTTTTTTCAACTTGCATACTAATTCAAAAGTCGTTTGTATCTTTTCTGCATTAAACAATGCATCTTCTTTGATTCGATAAACATATAGATATCGTCTGTCATCTCGGATATAAACTGTTTTCGTTGCCAACTTTAACAATTCTTCAGCAAGATAAGTATCACCAAACCAATGCAATGAGCCGACCATAGTGATAACTCTAGCTTCAAAGTATAGAGAATCTTTTTCTAATCTCATTAGCTTCACCTCCTCACTCTGCATTATTCGAGGGCTTGTGACCTCCGTTGGCTGCATTAAGGAGGACTTTATTCGTCCTCAGTTTTGAATGTGTGTGTGCATTGGCAATTTAGCGTTTGTTTGCCTTCTAAATAGGCTTTTTTAATTCTAATCTCTAGATCTTCAGCCATAATAGATGCAGTTACAATCACAAGAATCAATAGAATAGATGCGAATAACAAACAGTCTTGTATGCTTAGCTTAGAAGTCACTTGACTAAGCAAAACACCCAAAATCACTCCGAATACAACGCTAATCAATGTCTTTTTAATTTTTCTCTTTCCCACTTTCGTTTCTCTCCTTTTTATTGTTTTTTATACTTACATAGATTGCATATACAACTATGGCAGTGCAGATTTTATAGATCATTTGTACTAATTTATTTAGCATTTAAATAACCTCTATTCCTAACGTTCTAGCCATGGCAAACAGTCCATTCACTGAAACATCATCATTGTTAATGCTATTTTCATAAACATTGGTTGCTCCACGAATGCCCCATTTTGATTTACAAACACCTTTTAAGAAGTTCAATTCTTTATTCAATCCTTGTTGTTTTAACGCTGGGAATAATTTTTCTACATCATCATCGGTAACATTGGATGTTGAATAGTATCGGCTCATCTTAATTCTTGAAAACAGCTGAGCGAATTGTGCTTCCTGTTTTCCTTTCATCTTTGAATAGACCTCTGTATTACCAATCAACACGATTCCAACACCCTTTGTTCCTGTGATTGAGTTTGGATCAGCAAGGGTTCTTATCTGTTCAAGAGCAGATAACTTCAAGTGTTGAGCTTCATCGATGATGATCACTCTGTTTGTTCCTTCGAGCTTATCTCTAATCGAAAGCATCAACTCCATCTTGTTTCTGCTTTCAGGAATTTTAAGTGTCCTAGCTAGAAGTCTAAGCATATTGCCTAGAGTTCCAGCTACAGGACTCATTTCCATATAGATTGCTTGCGTTAGATTTTCTCTTACATATTTCTGCGCTGCTTTTGTTTTACCAATTCCTGCATCACCATGAGCGATTGCGATACCTCCATTTAATTGAGCATATCTAATCATCTTATAAATATCTTCGCTGATAGAAATAGGAATGTAATCTTCCATCGGTTTATATGTTTGAACCTTTTCTTTGATTTCCTTTTGTTCAGTAATAGTGTCTAAATATTCAACGATTTTAGCTTCTACTGCTGTTACATCGCCTTTGTATTTACCACCTCTATACTGCGAAAGAGCTGTCATACTCACGCCAATCAGTGGCGCAATCTTCGCTTGAGAAACACCAGCTTCTTTCATGTATTTCTCAAGTCTTTCTTTAACTGCAACGTTAAGCATAATAATCTCCTCCTTGTCGCTTAATTGAGTTTATATTCATCTTGTCTAAATCCACATCATGCACTTTGTATAACATTGGCTTTTCATCCGCATTTAAGATCTCTAAATCGTAGTTTGGTTTAGAAACATCACTGTCTTTGTTGTCTTTAGCAGATTTCAGCAACAATTCAAGTGCAGTATTTCTATCGATATTAGCAATGATTGAATCCTTGATTGCTTCCTTAGCAACTTTCTTAAGTTCTCTAGTTTTAGCCATCGCAAGTTTTACTTCGTCCTTACTTGCTCCATATTCAAGCACTGCTACATTGTCGGATTCAACTTCCATGATGAATCTATCATCAAGGTCATATACTCTAACTTTGGATAAATCATCAGGATCATATCTTAGATATACTTTCTTATTCAGCATTTGCATGATTAATTCATTATTGAAGTAATCTAGCTGAGTTCCACCAATCTTCAAACTAACGCCACGTCTTGTCACTTTTTGAGCTCGAGTGGATCTTAACATCATAAGATTTAACTGCTCTTCGGTTGCAGTTGTCTTCGTATGTAGGTTTTCCTGATAAACATCAATCTTTCTTTTACCTTTATCCGCTGCAACTGCACCGTTGTATTCTTCATAATTCAAGTAATATTCAATCAGCTCTTCTATTTCTTTGATAAATGCTTGTTTTTCAGGTATATTTCCGTTTTTAAGTTCAACTTTTAATATTTCAGGCTTTTCAACTACGTTACCGCCTGTATAAGTTGCAAACAATCTAGAAATACTATTTTTGAAATCTAAGAATCTTCGTTCAATGATCTTAGCTTTTGCGTTTCTAACGAGTGCATTGACCATATTGATTCCTAAGCGTTCAAGAATTGGAGGAGGAGTAAATTTATCTTCGTCCTTTTTCTTCTTTCTGTGTCCTGAACCGCCGAAGTCAAATGTTAAGAACTCTCGTCCGTTGTCCAGGTAAACATTCTTAGGTATTCCATACTTCTTAATGCCTCTCCTTAATGAATAAATTGAAGCTTGCGATGATGGGGTATCTGTAATGTAGATACATGTCATAATTCCGCTTCGTGCATCCATAAAGGCTGTCAGATATAGCCTGAAGGTCTTTTCGCCATCCCCAACAATTACATCAATTGTATGGTTATCACCAATCCAGTAATCGTTTGAATCCATGTTGTCGTACGTCCTTCGGATGTATGGCGCACATCTATCGTCAAATGCCTTATCTCCATCTCTTCCAAGAGTTAGGATTGCATCAGGAATATCGGATTTTACATGCCTTGTAAAAGTGCAATAAGCTGGTATATCCTCATATAACTCAGGTGCTTTATTTTGAATATATAGTTGAGTATATTGATAGCATTTTCTAAGTGGATGCTTTGCTTGATCTAACAAGAAGCTCAAGAACACCTGCCACACATGTTCATCAATTTTTGTGTAGCCTTTCTTGGCTTTTCCTCGTTTATCAATCAAGCCTTCTAGATCTCCATTCTTTAAGGCTTTAA
This sequence comes from Holdemanella sp. MSK.7.32, assembly GCF_024460475.1. Classification (GTDB taxonomy): domain Bacteria; phylum Bacillota_I; class Bacilli_A; order Erysipelotrichales; family Erysipelotrichaceae; genus Holdemanella. The sequence continues at coordinate 67,227 of NZ_JANFYN010000001.1, forward strand.
ACTTACGATAAAGAATACTTGTAGAGATATTAAGTTCAGGATGTTCTAACTTCATCTTAGTGATGAATAGTTCATCAACTTCACTCTTATTTCTTGCGTTTTCTTTATTCCTGAAGGATTGCCATTCATTAATGACGTTTTCCCAAAATACACATTCCTCTCTTTCTTCGGTACTCATAAGCTCCAGCTTTTCAGCATTCTGTACTTCAATTTTGGTGTTTAAGATACCTTTAGATTGGTAGTATTTTTGTTGTTCCTCTTCTGTCAGTTGATCTAGAGGTATGGCATGAACTAATCTACCTCTTGAATTTTTAACTTGTACAGATTTATAAAAGCCTTCTGTAACAAGTTGTTGAATTCTAACTCTGTGACATCCTTTTAATTCTGCTAATTCTTGAAGTGTTAGCGTCTCCATTTAACCACCTCCTCACTCTGCATTATTCGAGGGCTTGTGACCTCCGCTGGCTGCATTAAGAAGGAACTACTGTTCCTTGTAGTGTTTTTCGTAATAACTTTTTACTGCTGGAGAAGAAATTGGATAACCAGCTACAACGCAATATCTAGCGATTGAACTAAAATTGAATTTCTCTTGATATATCATTTCTTCCATCATCGCATTTACTGCTTTCTTGATTTCATCAGGGAATTGATCCAGCTTACACTTTGAATAATCAATTACGACTTCTTTTTGTGTTTGTTCAGCTTTCTTTTTATTTTCCAGCTTGCTTTCTTTAATTACCATTGCTAGATATTGACAAATTTCTGTCGTTGATTGCGTTAGAGTTAACAAATTTTTTGAAAGTTCAATCATATTTTCAATTACAACTTTATTACCATCCTCAGCATCTTTGTTTTGGTTAATTGAATATGTGCCTCGTTGTCTAAGAGTAGGCAACACTTCGCTAGTCACCCATCTTTTGACTTTTCTTGCTTCAGGTAGTTTAGAGCCAAATATAAGAGAGTAAACACCTGATTCATTTATAAGAATAGGTTTCTGTTCTCTGCCCATGGAGTCACGAATAGTTACCCCATTTATTTTGTCTTCGTTATCAACATGATCAATGATTGCCTTCCTTGGATTTGAAAATCCAAGTACTGTAGCAACATCTTTTCCAACAAAGTATGGATTTCCTTCAATTAACATACTTCTCACTTTTTGGCCTTGAAAATCAAATTTAATTATTTCGTTCACTTTAGCTCCTCCTTAATAATTAGTTCTTTAGAATCTACATTTAGTGCATCAGCTATAGCTTTAATACGTACTAAGCTACATTTACCAGCTTGATTATTTTCAATTTGCGAAATTGCATTTTTACCTAAACCTGCTTTTATACTTAATCCATGTCTTGTTAAGCCTGATTTCAAACGCAAGTTTTTTATTTTTTCAATATTTACTAGGACTAACATATTTACCTCCTTAAACTTACCTCTTTCGGTAATCTTTAAAATAAGTATATATTACCCTATACGGTAAGTCAAATGTTTTTGTTGCTTTTTATTCCCTTAAACGGTAATAACTGATATACTAATCATTAGGTGATAAAGATGGATACAAAAAAAGAGATTGCAAGAAAAATTAAATTATTAAGGCAGGAAAAAAATTTAACTCAACAAAAACTATCAGAGCTTACAGGCATCACACTAAGATCTATAATCAATTATGAAAATGCTGTTCATGAACCTAATTCAAAAAGTATGGTTTTATTGGAGAATTTTTTTAATGTATCAGGATCATATCTTCGTGGAGAAACAGAAGAAAGGGATCAAATGGTTTGGGATGATTCTGAAATCATGGACGAAGTTGAAAAACAACTGATATCATCGATGAAAGCTTTATCTAATTTAGCCATTGCTCAAACAGACGCTAACAAAAAGATTCTGTTTAATTTTTTTGTTGAGTTTAGAGGTTTAGTCGAATCTTTGGAAAGCAACGATGATTTCTATTTGTTAACTGAAACGATGATTAAAAATTTCAACACGTTAGAAAGAATTATCAGACATTCTAAATCATCCCAAGACTAAAATACTATATATGGTACACTTTATCTTCCCTTATATCCAAGCGTGATAGGATATATCAAAATACGATATTTTTATAAAAAAAAGATGCAAATTCATTATAAAATCTGCATCATTTTTATGTTTTCATTGACATAGTAGGCATACTATGTTATAATAATAATGTAAAGAGGGAAGGAGGTGTTAAGATGGATGAACATATTAGCGAGATTATAAAAGACCTCTCAGAAGCTTTCCTAGCAATTGTTAGTTCGATCTGCTTAATCATTACTACTGCTAGAAAAAAATCCAAGAAGTCCAAATCCAAATCTCGAAAAAGGGTAAGATGAGGGAAACCTCATCTCCCTATTTCAATTATAATATAACATGTTCGTCTATCATCATCAATGAAAATCTTAGATATTATTGTATGCGCATTATCCTTAGTTGTTATTATTGAAGGCTTCGAAGGAGAGTTTGCCAATCCTACTATTTTTGATATTACGAAATGGATCAGCTGTATAGCAATGATTGCATGCTATATCAACTACAGAAAAAGAGATAATATGAAATGACTGAATTTAATGAAAATGAATATAAACGAGAATGGAGAAAAGAGAACATGAAACCCGTTCGTGCGAGTTTTAAAAAAGACTTCGTAGATCAATTCAAAGAGGCATGTAAAATTCTTGGAATTAGTCAAGCAGACGCTATTCGTGAAGCCATGAATAATACTATTCAAAAAGCTGATAAAATCAGTAAAAAATAATAGCTTAAAATCACCTTTTAAGAAACGTAAAAAATTAGTCTTTTTTTGAAAATCTCACTGTAAATCCATTTTTATTAAAAGGTTGTTGAAAACTATAAAAAAGCCGATAAAATGGGGGTTTTTGAGAATTTACAGTGAAAATCCTAAAAACTTACAGTGAGATTTCTTTTTTTACCTCTTAAAATTAAATTTATATATACAGATTTTTAATTCTTTTAAAACCTTAAAACTTACCTTTTAAAAGTCATAAAAGCCTTTATTTATCGGCGATTATTGACTTTTTTTATTTTTGTTTAAAAGGTAGTAAAAGGTTTTTAAAAGTTCATTTTTCATTATTTTTTTAAAATTCTTTTATTCTTCAAAAATGCTCTTTTTTTACGATTTTTTTGTTGCAAAATAAAAATTACTGTTTTTCATAGTATTACAGTAATTTCACTCAAAATTGCACGATTTTATGGGCTTTTTTAAACTTTTTACGGGTTTTTACGGATTTTTTCAGCTTAATTTCTCACTGTAAATCTTTTCTATTCTATTTGATAACTCACACTGATCATTCAATTTTTCCAGTTCTGCATGATTTTCCGTTTTCAGTAAATCATCAAATTTATTTTCACGGAATCTGATCAGAATTTCTTCCAACTGGTCTAAAACTTTCTGATGACATGCATCTTCTTTTTTCTTCCAATAAAGTAAAAAAGTCAAAAGAAGCACGCATATCACAGTGCTTACAGCACCGGTCACCATAACCTGATGCCGGAATTGCAAATAAAATGCATTCCCTTTATTCCCCCAGTATCCATATTGTTCCAATAATCGCCTTCCCTGTTCGTTAGTTTCAATATCCTTATCCTTAAGCAATTCCGAAATAGCATCCAGCTCGGAAAATTCTTCCTTTGTAGCAATCTCTGTCATAAGATTCATTTTATATTTATAATCTTCATAAAACACATACGTGGTAAAGCAATTTAATATTGCAAACAATACTATGACAGGCAATACCCCGAAGAGCACTACTGTGATCTTCTTGAGATATCTCTTTGTCACTGCCTTACCTCCTGATTCCATATATACCCAAGACCTCTGATATTCTTTATATAGACCGGTGCAGCCGGATTGTCTTCAATTTTCTCACGGAGTCTTCTGATATTGACAGCGATTGTATTTTCATCCACAAAATCCCCTTCCAGATCAAACACATTTTCCAATATTTGTGTTTTTGAAAGAATCTGTTTCGGATTCTGAAGAAAAAAAGTCAGCATTTTCAACTCTGTTTTTGTCAGACTGATTTCACGACTCTTTATCAGGACTTTCATTTCTCCTGCGATAAATACGATATCTCCCGAAATCATCTTTTCGGCTTCCTTTTTCTCCTGTCTGCGGCGGAAATGTGCTTCTATTTTCAAAAGAAGTACCGAAAGACTAAACGGCTTTGTAATATAATCATCTGCCCCTGCTTCATATCCCATGACCTGATCCATCTCCTGATCTAGTGCTGTAAGGCAAATAATGTATGTATTATAATTGCATCTCATCCACCTTACAAATTCCAGTCCATTCCCATCCGGAAGATTCACATCACAAATGGTAACATCCACATTATGATCACTTGCAATTCTTTTCGCTTTTTTTATTGATTCTGCTGAAAAGACCTCATATCCGGCTTTTTTCAGTGAGAATATAATTCCACGATTTAAATTTTCATCATCTTCAACCACGAGTATACCTGGCATAGCATATGTACCTCTCTTTATTCACTTTCAAGAATGCCTCGACACATTCTTTTCCTTGTCACGCATAAATGTTTTCATAGCGGTTTGAAATTGTTGCACCTCAATTTTTCTATATTTGATTATATCACAGATGCATCTTTCTTTATTATATGTTCTGACAGTATTTCCGTAATTTGTTTCGACGTCAGCGATTCCCAACTGATATGCGGACTGTTTTTCCTAACGCACGATTACACCTTTGCTTCTCAATTGTTGATTGCCAAATTATTTAAATAGGAAATCTTTGATAACTGTTTATAAGCCAAACCTCAACCTCCTTGTGCTTAAAGTATATGAAGTTTTGGCTTTATCTTGCAGTTTGCGAATATCTGTATAAATAGAAAAATCCCTTTGAGAATAGGATTTCTCCACTCTCAAAGGGCAAGTTGGCAAACTGGAAATTGTCAAATTCTTTGTAATAGGGTAATCCTAATCTATAAATTACCATTTAGTCATTGCATTTTTTATAAAGAAAAACAGCTACGATCCATGCAAAAATAATAGTAAATATACCTGTTTCACTCACAAAAAACATTTTGTTATTAGCAACGGTTACTGTTCCAAAAATCAACTGGTCAAAAGTATTATGAGCTGCATGCAAAAAGATAGCAGGCCAAATACTTTTTGTTTTTATCGTTATTATTCCGTAAATCATTCCAACAGGTATAATCATAAAAAGAAAAGCCGGAACAGAATACCATGCGGGAGTTCCCGGCATATACAGACCTGATATAAGAATAGGCAAGTGCCATACACCCCAAAATATAGAAGTATATATTAGTGCCTTTTTTATTCCTACTCTTTCTAAGGTAGCTGGAACTAAATAACCTCTCCACCCAATTTCCTCACCGATAGCTGTAATCAAGCCTATGAAAATCCCAACAACAGACATAAGAACCAACTGAATGACGGATGCTTTACTCATATCTAAACTATTGGGAAAAGCAATCCAAAAAAGCACATATGGTATTCCTATGTAAACTGCCGGAATTAAACAAGATAATAGTATCCATTTAATTGATGTCTTCTGAAATCCAATACTCTGAAGTAATTTTTTGAATGATATTTTTCCGTTACTTTCTTTCTGCGATATACATCCTGCAATTATTGCCGCTATTGTGGGAACCCACATTAAAAAAACAGCTAACCCCATAGCTCTTAGTGCAATAACTATCGTTTCGAATATTGCACTAACTGAAATGACTATTACTAAAAAAAGTGTAACTGATTTATTCGTAAACATTTTTTTCTGTTCATCCATTACTTTTTCCTTCTTTCATAATTCCGATTTGTATTTCTGTTAGTTTTAAAAATGAGCAATCCCGATTGGAATTGCCCACTCTTTGTACTATTTATGCGATTTTTTTGCTTGCACAAATCTCAGCATCAATTGATGTAAATCACTGTTTTTTCAGTTGTTTATCAAATGAAATACGTCCCGTCTCTTTGGTAAAACGGTACATCTTAGTAAAGCTTAGCTCCTGCAGGAATATTGTCATCAACCATCAATAAGTTCAAGCATTCATGACCATCTTCTTCATGTACAGCTGAGATCAACATACCTTCAGAATTGATACCCATCATTTTTCTTGGTGGTAAGTTTACAATCGCAATCGCAGTCTTTCCAACCAATTCTTCTGGTTCATAATATTCGTGAATTCCGCTTAAAATAACGCGATCTTTACGTTCTCCGTCATCCAAAGTAAACTTTAATAGCTTCTTAGATTTTTCTACAGCTTCACAAGCTAAAACCTTAACAGCACGGAAATCTGACTTACTGAATGTTTCAAAATCTACCATATCTGTGAAGATTGGTTCGATTTTTACATTCGAGAAATCAACCTTTACAGGTGCAGCTTCCACTGGTTTTTTAGCTGCTGCTTTCTTGTTTGAATCCCCTAAGTTCTTCATGTGAGGGAATAATAATACTTCACGAATTGTTCTTTGATCTGTCAACAACATTACGAAACGATCAATTCCAAGTCCTACACCACCAGTTGGAGGAAGACCATATTCCAATGCTTCTACATAATCTGTATCTACTTCGTTAGCTTCATCATCACCTAATTCACGAAGCTCTAATTGTTTTTCGAAACGTTCTCTTTGATCAATTGGATCATTTAATTCAGAGAATGCGTTCGCATATTCGTGTCCACAAATGAACAATTCATAACGATCCGCAAATCTAGGATCTTTCTTATTCTTTTTAGCTAATGGAGAAATGGATGTTGGATGACCATATACAAATGTTGGTTGTACAATTGTTTCTTCAACATATTTTTCGAAGAACAAGTTAATAATGTGTCCAACTGTATTATGGATCTTTTCAACTTCAATATCATGTTCCTCAGCCAATTTCACAGCTTCTTCATAACTCATATCTTGCCAGAAATCTACACCACAAGCTTCTTTGATCGCATCCACCATGTGAATACGTTTAAAAGGAGCTTTTAATGATAATTTTGTTCCTTGATAAGTAATATCTGTAGTACCCAATACTTCATTAGCTACTGAATCAAACAATCCTTCAATCAAGTCCATCATTCCGTGTAAATCACTATAGGCAACATAAGCTTCAACTGTAGTAAATTCAGGGTTATGCATCGCATCCATACCTTCATTACGGAATAAACGACCAATTTCATAAACACCTTCTAAACCACCAACGATCAAACGTTTCAATGGCAACTCAGTCGCAATACGCAAATAGAAGTCCATATTTAATGTGTTGTGGTGCGTTACGAAAGGTCTAGCACTTGCACCACCTAAGATTGGCTGCATAACTGGAGTTTCAACTTCCACTAAACCTTGACCATCCAAATAGTGTTGGATTGCACGAATGATTTTTGGTCTTGTTAGTGCAATATGCTTAGCTTCTGGATTCATGATCAAGTCTACATAACGACGACGGAAACGCTCTTCAACATCTGTCAAACCATGGAATTTTTCTGGTAATGGACGAAGTGATTTTGAAAGATGTGTATAATTTTTAGCACGAACAGACAATTGTCCATGATCTGTCTTCATGACAGTACCTTCAATACCTACAATATCTCCAATATCATTTTTCTTGAAGATTTCATATTGATCATCACCAATTTCATCTTTACGAACATAAATCTGAATTTGACCTTCACGATCCTGGATGTTCATAAAACCAGCCTTACCCTGACGACGCTTCGTCATGATACGACCTGCAATTTTAACAGTTACTTGTAACTCATCTAATTCTTCTTTTGTCTTGTCTTCATAAGATGATTTGATAATACCTGAATTTGAAGTACGATCATAACGAGATCCAAATGGATCAATACCCATGTCGATCAAATCTTGCATCTTTTGACGACGAACTTGTTCTTGTTGCGTTAACTTTTCCATTGTTTTCTCCTTTTTCTTTTATCCATAAAAAAAGGCACTTGCCACAAAGGGACGAAGTGCTCGTGTTACCACCCTAATTTACCAGACAAATCACTTTGTCTAGCCTTAGTCACTGTCTATAAACAGCGCTTCCTTTAATGCAGGAAATACAAATAGCTCCAAGTCTTTATTCCCAATTAGTCCTACGCTTTTTTTCACCAACCAAAAGCTCTCTAAAGTATTTCTAAAAGGTACTCGCCCTCTTCATTGCCTTTTTATACGCTTTTATCCTACTAGACAATACACAATTTGTCAATTTAAGATTTATCCATATATCGAATATTTAATTCTTTAATACTGTTTTTAAATAAAACATCGATCTTGGCATAATATGTTTCTACATCCGGCTCAAAATTACGAGAAATCCAATACTTTAAAAAGTATAACAAATCATTCGCATAATAATCCACTAAAAAATCTACTGTAAATCTTGAATCCATCCCACTCACATCTAAATAAGAAAATACATTTCTAAATATTTCTTTAAACACATTACTCATTAAATCTTCAAACCCATTCTGTCCTGTGATTCTGTAACAAGACTTAAAGAAATCACGATTATCACTTACAGTCTGAAAGATGTGTTTTATAATTTGAGGATTGGATTCATGCTCAATCCCTTTATAAAACATACGATGAATCAAGTATTCTAAAGCCTCATACTTATCCATAAAATGATTATAGAAAGTTCCACGAATAACACCTGTTTTATCGCAAATCTGTTTGATTGTGATCTTTTCGAAAGGCTTTTGTTGCATCAAAATATACAATCCCTCGCTCAGAAGATCTTTCATTGTCACCTTTTCATTTAACGTCATGAAATCACCTCTACAATCGAATTAATTTAAAAATTAATGATAAGCTCATAAATAAGTATACGACACCGCAAAGAAAATAATAAGCCTTTTGATATCCGGCCCCATTATAATATCCAATATAGAAGTGAATCATATAGCCAGCAAGTACAATTAAAAATAAGACTAAAGACTCCATCAAATAAGGAAGATTCATATAATAACAGCCAACTCCAACAAAGAAACAGTCCAGTCCTCCAATAAGAGCCAATTTAATAATTTGTTTTGTATCAAACTCTTGTAGCCTTTCCACAAACTTTCCACGCTTAAAACTATAAATGATCATTCCATTTCCAAGAATCAAAAAGACAAATATCGCAACATATTTATTCAATGTTGCCAATGGACGTCCAAAAATATATGTGGACATTTCATGTCCTAATAAAAACATACCCGAACTGCATAGCGCAAAAATCAATCCATAAACCAATGCTTTTGAAAAGCGAATATTACGAATTGAAGCCCCCTGTTCTAGTGCACATACAAATACGTCTAAACTCAAACAAATACACAAAATTCCAAATATCAACATATACAATCCACCTTCACTAACCTTATTGTATACGAACTTGGATTATTTTAAAATTATCGATGAACATATTTCAATAAATGTATTTCTGAACTACAATAAAGCTATGAAAAACATCATTGACTACATTAAAGAATACGGAAATTTAACCCTTGAAGAATATCCATTTAATAACGTGGACTCTTTGATTCTTTCACAAATTTCCTATATTAAATTTGAAAACTCAAGCATTGACATCGAATCTGAAATCCATTTATTAAGCGATTTTGAAAATGAAATTGATACTTTATGCATCGATACCCGAGTACCTGAATTAAACGAAGAATTATTCCTTCAGTGCATACACTCCCTTCGTTATGAATCCATTACCATTTCTCATCTACAAACGAATTTTGACAAAGATAATGAAAAACAATTCTGTGCTATGACTTTTCATTTACCCAACCAAACAGACTACATTGCCTTTCGCGGTACAGACGCAAGTTTTGTAGGATGGAAAGAAGATTTTAATCTATGTTTTCAAGAAAATATTCCAAGTCAAATTTCTGCCTTAAACTATGTGAATAACTATAAGACAAATCACAAGCTCATCTTAGGAGGACACTCCAAAGGAGCAAATCTTGCCCTATATGCCGGTATCCATACACACAACCCCATTTATTGTATATACAATCATGATGGACCTGGATTTCTTACACCTTATCAAACCGATAAGAAAGTATTTAAAACCATACCACAATCGAGTGTTATTGGACTCTTACTTGAAGAAACACATAATTATCAAATCATCCAAAGTAGTGCCATATCCATCCTTCAACACGATCCATTTACGTGGTGCGTAGAAAACGGAGACTTTATCTATCTCAAACAAAATGATCAACTATCCAAACATACACAATCCACACTATCAAAATGGCTTAAATCTATTGATGTCAATACCCGCAAACAAGTTATTGATACCATTTACTCTATCTTTTCAGATTATGAAAACCCAAAAGATTTAAGGAAGAATATCGATATAGCTGAAATGATCAAATCCATTCAAAATATGGATGGTCAAACGAAGAAAATGATTAGTGAAACGATTCAAGTCTTATTCAAATGTATTCATAATGAAATCAAGCGAGGATTCTAAATTCCTCGCTTAAATAATATATAACTATAGATACACGGAATAATAGTCGCTACAAGAATCACAACAATGCCCATTGTCATATAACCAAGTAATCCAAGTACTATATATAAGATTCCAGCTATCACCATACAATAGCCACCCACACGATTTGACAACACCCAGTTTTCATCACTATTTAATGCCCATGAAGTTTTAATTCCAACCGCATAATTCCGTTTTACTTTTGGCAAATAATTTCCTAATACAATTAATAATACACCAACAAGAATATTCATCACAAAACCAACATCAAACGAGTAGCCCAAACCAAAATAAATAATCGTCATATTTGTCACAATGCAAACGACAGGACAAATCATAAATAAAATATTCATCATAAAATCTGGAATATTATTTCGCTTTGGATCTTTTATCGTCACAAAACAAGTAAATACATGAATTGCCAAGCACAAAAACAACATGCCAAACAACCCCATAAACTTAGGCATTGTACCATCGACTTGTCCATTCACATCAAAATGGGTTGGTACAACATCCGGTAGTTGACTATAGAAAACCAGATTCAAAGCGAATGGAATCACAAACAAAGCTAAACTAAACATAAACCATTTATTTTTCAACATCTTCATTCCCTCCAATAAAAGATTTAAAATAACACAACATCTCCTCAAAAACAGATGCGTTAATTTGATAAAAGATAAAATTTTTATCCTTCTCTTCACAAATCAAACCTGCATCCTTTAATAAGGATAAGTGATAAGAAACAGTTGCCTGAGACATATCAAAATGACTTGCGATATCTCCAGCTGACATCTTGCCTTTTTTTAATAAACTCAAAATGTCTCTTCTGACTGGAGCACCTAGTGCTTTAAACGTTTTTTCAAACAAAATATCACCACCTATTTAGAAATATTTCTAAATAGATTATACATCGTTTCCATAATATTGCAATCCTATTTAGAATTTTTTCTAAATAGATAATAAAAAGAATCAGGAAGACTATTCTCCCTGATACGTTGTATATTTTTGATATTCCTTTGTCGTTTCTTCATCAAAACAATACAAACTGATTTTCATTGTATAATCACTATTCGCATCCAACCAATCCGCAATTGTCTTTAATACTAATGGCACAGCCTTTTCTACTGGATAGCCATAAACGCCACATGAAATAGCTGGAAATGCAATCGTATGAATATCATACTTTCTAGCTAACGTTAAGCTATTCCAATAACAATCTCTTAACATATGCTCATCTTCATGTTGTCCTGAATAAATGGGTCCCACAGTATGAATTACATACTTTGCCTTTAAATCATACCCCTTAGTAATCTTGGCCTGACCTGTATGACAGCCATTTAATAATTTACACTCTTCAAGTAATTTAGGGCCTGCCGCTCTATGAATAGCGCCATCTACACCGCCGCCACCTAAAAGCGATTCATTCGCTGCATTGACAATACAATCTCCATCAAAAGTAGTAATATCTCCTTTTACTACTTTGATTTCACTCTCTAGATTCTTATTGTCTAAAATCATTTCAATTAAAACCTTTGGTAAAAAATATGAATCTTTCCAAGGATTTAATACAACTCCACTTACACCTTGTGTATCATGCACCATATTTAATACATCCATCACACTTTGATTTAATGTTTCTGTAGCCTGACCCAAATCCACTTGAGCCTGTGTAGTAAAAGCTACAAATACATCTTGACCATCATCTAAAGATAATCTTCGATAGACCTTTTCACCATTTGCATCACCGACAGGAATAATAAATTGTTTTTCTTCTTTTGCCAGTTTACGAATATGCGAAAGAACCTCCATATTTTTTTCACGAGTCCCCTCTTGATATAATTCTTGAATCAATGTTTCTAATTTTTCCATACCTATTTCCTTACTACAAATGTCAAACTAAAAGGAAAAGCCCCAATCACATCTTGATAAATGGAGTCATCAATAAAGAATCCTTCTTTCATTGCACTTTCCTTTAATAGTGAATCTAACGAAATAAATTCTTCTTCGCTAATTTTAAAATCATTAAAACAATACCCATCATTAAAGCGTTGATAGTTAAATACTTCATCCATTAAATCCCAAGTGCTGACTTCACTACCATCTTCTAATGTATCCATATAGTTTAATAATTCATTTACGATTTCTTGTTGTCTTTCTTGTACCATAAAAATCACCTACACTTATTCTAACACAAAACGAAAAAGAGGCATCGCCTCTTAATCAATTTCTAAATATTCTTTTATTCTTTGAATCTGATTCAAACCATCCAAATATCCCATGTAGTAAAGATCAGCGAGTTTATCCACATCCCCCTCTACACGCGATACATTCACAGGCTTGCTTGGGGCAATCGTAAAGATTCTTCCCTCATTTTCAAGCCTTACTAATTCATCACACTGTCTATTGTAGTCACTATTCATCAATTCCAACTTCTGTTCTAAAGCGGGATAGCCTGCATACAATCTTTTTGTCATTTTTTGAACCAAAGGATTTGTTTCACTCTTTCGATACTCTTTTTGACGTGTACGAACCACAATGATTTTCTCATAATCATGATCCAACGCCCATTGATACGCTATCTTATCGCTGCAGCCACCATCCAAGTATAAGCCATCCTCAATTTCAACCATCTTTGAAACATAAGGCATGGTTGCACTGGCTTGTACAGCTTTAAAAATATCCTGCGTTTTATTTTTACTAAAATATTCGGGCCTTCCCGTTTTACAATTTGTACATACCGCAATAAAATCACGCGTTGGATTCATAAAACGAGGTGTATTTAATGGATCAAAATATTGAGTTCCTTTCATCAAAAAATCAAAGCCAATGATTCCCTTGTTGTTTTTAAAAGCTTCTAAACCAACATATCGAGAATCGTGGCGATACCCTAAATTAATTCTAGCACTACGACCAATTTGACCAGCCACATAGTTAAATCCGTTTAGTGCCCCTGCACTTGTACCTACTGTACACTGCATATTGATTTCAAACTGCATTAAAGCATCTAATACCCCTGAAGTATAGAGGCCTCGAAAAGCTCCGCCTTCGAGGACAATACATCCTGGTACAATTTTATTTGAAGTATTTCCATTTGGAAGTTTGGATATTCCCGAAAAACGCTTATTATTTTTCTTCATTTTATCCCTCCTTCTTAGCTGAAAATTTTATACTCATTTTTTTAATTTGTCTACTTTTTTTGTTCATTCCAAAGCTTGTCAGCCATTGGCTTCCAGTTTTTTGCATATGGAACCGTCTTTTCCAATAAGTGATCCACATCTTCTGGGGATTCATAATCTGTATTGACCGCTTTACTTTGTTTCACCAATTCTTGAATACGACCTGCATTTTCTAACATTGGACAAGGTCTTAACATATTTTCATTAAATGGTTGATTATCATGATAAGCCTGGAATAAAGGAGATCTAAGTGCATCGAGTAATGTTGTATTGTGAATGTTACTGTTCGAATAATGAATGAATACACATGGTTCTACATCGCCCTTGGCATTGATATGAAGATATCTTCTTCCTCCAGCAATACATCCACCCACATATTGCGCATCATTTTGGAAATCCATAGTAAAAATTGGTTTTTCACTTCTGAACTTACGAATCTGATGATAAACATACGCTCTTTGTTCTGGTGTTGGAAGCAATTCTTTTACAGCCCCATTTCCTACTGGCATATAGTGGAAGAACCAGCAGAATAAAGCACCTGCATCTATCATTAAATCAAAGAATTCATCACTTGCGATATCTTTATAATTTACACTTGTATAACAAGTACTAATTCCAAAAGGCAATTTGTGTTTCTTTAATAATTCCATGGCACGTTTTACAGAATTGTAACAACCCTCACCACGTCTAGAATCATTCGCTGTTTCAAAACCTTCCAAACTAATGGCTGGCACAAAATTTTTAACTCGCAACATATCCTGGCAGAATTCTTCATCAATCAATGTACCATTCGTAAAAGACAAGAAAGCACAATCTGGATGCATTTCACAAATCTTAATCACATCCTTTTTACGTGTTAAAGGTTCTCCACCCGTATAAATATACATGTAAGTACCTAATTCTTTTCCTTGACGAATAATCGAATCAATATCATCTAAAGATAAATTTAATTGATGTCCATATTCAGCAGCCCAACAACCTGTACAATGTAAGTTACATGCAGATGTTGGATCTAATAATACGGCCCAAGGAATATTACAATTATATTTTTCTGACAATTCCTCTTGTTTTGTACTACCATTTAAAGACGCATTAAAAATAAAGTTTTTAAATACAGTCTGCCGAACGCCTGCATCCAAATCATACAACTTTAAAATGTAGTCATACCAAACACCTTTTTCATCAATTTGTTCACGAATCAATTTACGCTGCGAACCATACCAACCTTCAGGCATAACCTTATCTACTAAATTCATTAATTTAGGAATATTGGTTTCAGGATCCTTCTCCAAATACTTCAAAGCTTGATTCATACCAAACTTTTGAACACTACTCTGTAAAGAACTAAAATTCATAACTCTTCCTCCCTTTTCATTTATAATTTCATTCTAGTTCTTTAAAAATATATTTTTAATAGACAAATTTTCAAATATGTAAAAATTTATGAGCTATGGTCATTATTTTTATACCGCTTTGAGATATATATTATATATGATTTATATATTTATGAACCACAGTCATTTTTATGTCAAAAAAAGAAGGCGTTTTAAACACCCTCTTAAATTTCATTGGCAGCCTTATACCCTGTACGAATTGCACTTGCGATATCTGCTGTTCTTTCACCGCTGCAGTCTCCTACATAAGTAAATGGAACACTTAACTTACTATCGTCAAATACATTCTTTTTAGAACCTAATGCATTTACAATTGTATCTGCTGCAATTTCAACATTTGTTTCATCTTTTGTATTCACTGCATAGATTACATTATCTTTAATTTCACTAACACGTGTATTCACAAATTTTTGAACATTATGTTCTTTAAAATCAGCTTCCATCAAAGGTAATACAGTTTCAGATTCTTGTGCTGCAATTTTATCCATCATTTCTACAATTGAAACTTCTAGACCTTTATTTGCCAAATATTCAGCGGTTTCAGCACCTACTAAACCTCCACCTAAAACAACACATTTACCAGATACTTCTTGACCATTCAAGATATCCCAGCTGGATACTACATTTGAATTTTCTACCGACATAGGAAGATCCATATTGTGAGCACCAATTGCCAAGATTACATGATCAAATCCATTCAATTCTTCCATTGTTGGTTCATGGTTTAATTGAATGTCCACTTTACCAGGCAAGAATTTTTCGTAGTATTGAACCGAACGTAAAATTTCATCTTTTCTTGGAGGAACTGACGCAATATTGATTTGTCCTCCTAAACGATCTGATTTTTCAAACACTGTCACTGTATGTCCACGTTTATATGCTACACGAGCTGCTTCTAATCCGGCAAGACCAGCACCTACGATTGCGACATTCTTAGTTTCTGTACATGGTTTAATGAAAATTGTTTCTTCATCTCCATTTTCAGCATTTAAAACACAGCTTAAGTAACGACGAGATTGGATGGCATCTACACAACCTTTATTACAGTTCAAGCATTCACGAATACATTCACCTGAGCCTACTTTATTTGCGATATCTGGATCTGTTAATAAACTTCTTCCATAACCAATCATGTCAGCTGTACCATCTTCTAAAATCTTTTCACCAGCTTCAACACTGACTACACGCCCCACTGTTGCCACAGGACAATGTACAACGGCTTTCACTTTTTCACAAGCACCTAAAGTCCAGTTATAAGGAACAGCACCCATAGGAGGAATTGTATCGCCCATGTTTCCTGTGTGGTTAGCTTGAGCCACTTGAATCATATCAATGCCTGCTGCATCTAACATTTTTGCGAATTCAACCGCTTCATCTTCCAATAAACCACCTTTACCACGTAAAGATCCATCTGGATTAACTGTAATAATTGGAAGTTTATATTCGACCATCATGGATGGAGCCGCTTCTTTGATGGCTTGTAAAACTTCTAATGCATAACGAGTACGATTTTCTAAGCTACCACCATAATTATCTGTACGATGATTTAACACTGTTGAACATAATGAACCAAGTAAACGGTCACCATGAATTTCAATCGCATCAATACCTGCTTTTTGCGCTTTTCTAGCACATTCAGCAATACTATTTTTAATAGCTGTTAATTGTTCAACACTTGCTTCCGTCACAAAGTGCTGCATATCATGATGTAATTTTGCGTATGCACCCTTTGTCAATTCATCACAGATCTTTTGTTGTTTTTCAGCCTCTTCTACATCATTTGCAGCCTTCGCTTTTGCCGCCAATTGACCAGCAATTCCAGCTTCCATGATCATTTTCCCAACGCCTTGAACATCATATTCTGGATGGAACAATTGTAAAGCTACTTTACAATCGTGTTCATGTAAGGCATCCGCTAATTTTTTATACATTTCAATTTGCGATTCATCATATAGTTTTGGTGTAGGACTTGCCGTACGAACAGGAGCCACATCACCAATAACGATATAAGAACATCCACCTTGTGCAAGTCTTGTATAAAAAGCTAATGAACGAGGCCCAATCGATCCGTCTCTTTCTTCATATCCTGTTGTCAAAGGGGGAAACATAATTCTATTTTTAAAAGTTAAGTTACCAACTTGAATTGGTTGTAATAATTTACTTGTCATATTTTCTCCTAGATATTTTTTGCGATTTCATGCGCATTTGTGATCGCATCTTTTAAAGTTCCTACTTTTTCACAATCCCCAATATAGTGTACATTTTCAGCTTCCACTTCCACTTTCTTAGGCGCATATCCGACAGCGAAAATTAAAGTATCCGCTTCTGTAATTTTGTGTTCAACACCCTCTTTTACGTAAGTAATAGATTCTTCATCCACATTTGTTACTTGTGCATTTAATTCAATACGAACACCTTTCTGCATCAATCTTTGAGTCAATCTAGATTTTGCAGCTCCACCTTCACCAGGCATTAAGTTGTTTGTCATTTCTAATAATGTAATCTTACGATTCATTGGGAATAGGTCATTGATTAATGGTGCTAAATAATCGGCTGTTTCACATCCAACACTTCCACCACCTAATACAACAATATTACGTCCTGGATATTTCTTTCCAGATAATACATCGTCTGCAGTCATCCAATTTTTGAATACTTTGAATGGTGGAATTTCTTTTGGTGTAGCTCCACTTGAACATACGATTTCGTAATCTTTAAATTCATTTTCAAGCATTTCTTTTGTAACTTCTGTATTTAAACGAACTTCAATACCTTCATGATCTAATCGACGAATCATAAATTTAATAACTTTACACAATTCTTGTTTCGCGATTGGAACAGCCGCAAGTCTTAATTGTCCACCAAGTTCATTCGATTTTTCACAAAGAACAACTTCGTGTCCACGTTTTTTGGCAACATAAGCTGCTTCCATACCAGCAGGACCACCACCGATAACTAATACTTTTTTCTTAGTTTCAGCAGGTGCAATCGTATCATCTTCCACGCTTGGATTTACTGTACATCCAATACGTTTACCCATCATAATTCCTGTTAAACA
Source organism: Holdemanella sp. MSK.7.32 (assembly GCF_024460475.1). Classification (GTDB taxonomy): domain Bacteria; phylum Bacillota_I; class Bacilli_A; order Erysipelotrichales; family Erysipelotrichaceae; genus Holdemanella. The sequence goes on from NZ_JANFYN010000001.1 coordinate 85,347, forward strand.
ACGTCCACATCCAATACATGGACGGATGTCGTCTACTTTTCCTTCAAATGCTTTATTTGCGAATTCGCTGTCACATAAGTTTGGACGTCCAATCATACACATATCACATTTTTCATTTGCGATTAATTCTTCGGCAATCCATGGTTCATTAATACGAGCTACGGTCGCAATTGGGATATTTACATGCTTTTTAATTTCTTCACTTGAGTGAGCATGAGGTGCTGGACTTGTACCTGGAGCAGGCATACTTGATCCACGTTTGATTGTGTTTCCACCAGATACGTGAATGAAGTCAACTCCGGCTTTTTCTAATTGTTTACAAACATAGATTTGATCATTTAATGTCAATCCACCTTCACTATATTCATCACCACTAATACGAACATCAATAATAAAGTCGTCTCCACAATATTTACGAACAGATGCGATTACTTCTAAACATAAGCGTAAACGTCCATCAATATTTCCACCATATTCGTCCGTACGTTTATTATATAGTGGTGTTAAGAAACCACCTAATAATCCGTGGGCATGAGCACATTGAATTTCAACACCATCACCACCAGCAATCTGAACACGGTGAGCTGCTTGACCAAATTGATCAACGATTGTATGTAATTCTTCAATTGTTGCAGGTCTAGGGGCACTTTGTGCATAGTAAGGACCCACACAACTTGGTGCAATCAATTGAGGTGTTCCTGGAACTGGGAATGCCATATAAGCTGGGTGGAACAATTGTGCTAAGATTTTAGTTCCATATTGGTGTACGCCATCCACCAATTTTTTCCATCCTGGAATAAAACTATCATCATAAATTGACATGTCTCCTGGAAGATATACATAAGTTGGTTCTACAGTTACAACTTCAGTAACGATAAGTCCAACTCCACCTTTTGCACGTGCAGAATAGTGTGCCACTAAATCATCTGTAACATACCCTTTATCGGCCATGTTTGTTGAAATAGGTGGCATAAAAATACGGTTTTTTACTGTTGTTTTTCCAATCTCAATTGGTTCAAATAAATGTGGAAAATTATTCATTTTCTAAACTCCTCCTCATAGATTCTTGTTATTTTACTCACAAATAGACGCAAAAAGCCTATCTCTTTTTTTGTATATTATTATGAATTAAAAAATAAAAAGAATACGCTATCACTATTATAACGCATTTGTTAACATAAAACTATCTATTTAGTTAATTTGTGAACTTTTTTAGTTAGGTATCCTTAACAATGATTTAGTACAACATTTTATCATTGATTGTCACAATAGGTTCTAATTCACTGTCATCCCCATTTGAAACTCTCATCATTGAAGTGCCAAGATTCTCGGAAACAAATTTCTAATAAATAAGAAAAGGACTTCAGTTTCATTTTCCTGAAATCCTTACATGTTTTATTTACCATATCTTCGATTTGGTTTGTCATCTGTAAAACGTTTTGATCTACGATCATCATCAAATCTACGTCTAGGCTTATAGTCGCCATCTTTTTTATCGTCAAAGCGACGTCTTGATTTGTCATCATCGAATCTACGTCTTGGTTTAAAGTCACGGTTTTTTCGATCATCAAAACGACGTCTAGGTTTATAGTCATCATTACGAACAAGTAGTGTAACACTTTCTACATGTGGAGTTTGACTAAACATATCGACTGGTTGAATCTTGACAATACGATACTCTTTCTTTAATACGCCTAAATCTTTAGCCAAAGTAGCTGGGTTACAAGATACATAGATCATCGTTTTGATCTTTGATTTTAAAATAGTTTCCTTCATTGTATCATCCAAACCAGAACGAGGCGGATCCACAATCAATGTATCCACTTCTTTTTCTTGCACTAAATGTGCTAAGGCACTACCCGCATCTTCACAAATGAAAGATACATTGTCTGCATGATTTAATATCGCATTTTCATTGGCATTATCAACCGCATCCTGAATGGATTCAACACCAATGATTTCTTCAGCTTTATCTTTCACAAATAAACTGATGGCACCAATACCACTATAGGCTTCAACCGTAGTCTTGGATCTTGGCATCCAATCCTTAACTACATTATAAAGATTCACGGATTGTTTCGTGTTTAACTGGAAGAAAGATCTTGGAAGTAAAGATAATTGAATATCTTCTAATTGAAGATGCATCTTTTCTTCTCCCCAAATAAAACGCATATCTCCAAATACTTCACGCTTTGTTTCTGTTTTTACACTTTGCCAGATCGAAACAACACCCTCTAATTGAGTTACGTCACGAATAAATTCTTCACTGATATCTTCTTTTCCCGTCACAAATATAATTTGAATCTTAGAATCAAATTCTTTCATGACCAACGTACGATAACCTGTTTTCTTTTTATCATCATACATCTTTAAATGATGCTCATTCATAATTTTTAAAACTTCCTGACGCGTTTGTTCCAACAATTTTGAATGCACATAACATCTTTCCATCTTTTGGAAATGGTTTGTATCACGCTCATACATTCCTGTATATAACTCCCCATATTCTTCACCAAAAGGAAGTTTGCAGCTATTACGATATGACAATGGCTCCGGATTCTTTATGATTGGTAAAATGCGACCATTATAATCCGCATACTTAATCAGCGTCTCTTTTAAATTACCCTCTTTCATCTTGCATTGAGCTGGATACTTTACATGCATCAAAGCACATCCACCACACTCTTTCCAAATTGGACAAAGTGGGTAGCGACGCTTTGAACTCTGTTCAACTAAACGAGTTAATTCTCCAACTAAATAAGTACCTTCATCACTTTTAATATCAAATTCAATGACTTCATCCGGAATGGCATTTTCAATAAATACTGGCTTTCCTTCATGGAACGCAATTCCCTCACCATTAATTCCCCATTTTTTTACTGTTGTTTTCATATTTTTTATACACAGTTACAACAAACTCAAACGTAACCTCTAACCTTTCTAATTGTTTTACACGATCAAGTCCAGCTTGACTCGTTTTATATCGATATGGTGTCATTTCCAGTAAAGACCATACATCATCTACCATCTTTTTTTCCTGAATAATTTCCTGGTTTACCAATTCATATTGTTCTAGTATTTCAGGCATTTCATTTTCGTATGGTGTGTCATACAATACTTCTTTTAATTCAAAACAATGCTTAGGACCCGGACCTACTACGATCCAATATCCATTTTCTTTTAGTATACGATAAATTTCATCTTGACCTAAAGGCACAAAAATACTTGTAACACAATCTATGCTCTCATCTAAAAAAGGCATATCAAATAAACTACCCACAATATATTGCGTATGTTTATCTTGTTTAGACGCATGAAGAATCGCTTCCTTGCTCAAATCAATCCCATAACTATGTTCAAAGTTCGCCCCTATCTCTTTTGTATAGTAACCCTGACCACAACCAGCATCCAAATAAATAGATCCATTAGCCTTTCCCTTTACATATTGACGCATAAAATCATAATAATCTTTTTCTAAAAAATCCGTACGCGCTTTGACCATTAAAGCATTGTCCCCATGATTCTTTGTCTGTTTACGTGATAAGTTCACATAACCTTGTTTGGCACAATCAAAAGAATGATTATTTTCGCATCGAAATGTTTTATTTTCTTTTATTAGTTTCTTTTTACACACCGGACATATCAACATAAAAAGATTATAACATAAAAGAAAAAGAGAAGCGCTATATTTCACTTCTCTTAGAATAAATCTTCTTCAACCTTAACTGGATGTACCCAAATATCTTCTGTATTATCTATACAATCTTGTACCATCTTGTCAAAATCCCATTTTGCCTCATATTTTTCACACTTATCCACACGAGGTTTAGTAACTGGATTCTTTGGTGTAAAAATCGTACAACAATCTTCATAAGGAAGAATACTTGTTTCATATGTTCCAATCTTTTTAGAAAGATCAATAATTTCAACTTTATCCATACAAACCACTGGACGAATAATCGGCATATTTGTGACATCATTGATTGCGAGCATACTCTCTAAAGTTTGACTTGCGACCTGTCCAATCGATTCACCTGTTGCGATAGCTTGCGCATGTCTTTTCTTAGCTAGCCCTGTCGCAATACGCATCATCATACGACGCATCAATGTGATCGCATAACTTTCATCCGCATTTTGATAGATTGCCAATTGAAGATCTGTAAATGGAACAACATGAACTAAAACATCACCTTGATAACCAGATACAAGTCTAGCTAGTTCCATTACTTTTTCTTGTGCATTTTGTGAAGTATATGGAGGTGAAGCATAATGAATACATTCAATGTGTACACCACGTTTCATCATTAAATAGCAGGCAACTGGAGAATCAATTCCACCACTTAATAAAACCATGGCCTTTCCACCGACACCCACTGGATATCCACCAGCACCTTGAATACGATCTGTCATAATGTAGGCTGCATCTTGATGAACTTCAACAACAATTTTTACATCCGGATTATGAACATCAACTTTCCAGTCACTGTTCTTTAAAATCTTAGTTGCAACCCTACGATTAATATCGTCTGAAATATATGGGAATAATTTATCACTACGACGTGCAGCTACCTTAAATGTTTTTGGTGTTGTTAAATCTAAAGATTCATAACAAGCATCAATGATTTGATCTAAATCTGGTTCCACTTTAATAGCTAATGAGAAGGAAGAGATTCCAAAAACTTTAGCTAAAATATCACTAACCTGTTTAGAATCTTCATCATGAAGATAAATATACATACGGTCGTGCTGTTTTTCAAATTCTAATGTTGGGAATGCTTTTAAAGCTTTACGAACATTGTCATAAAGCGCCTTAATAAAGTTGTTACGGTTTTTTCCTTTTAAACTCAATTCGCCATAACGAATTAAGATATGATTATAACGATAAGCCATAATTCTCTATAATCTCCTTACATGTTTCTATAAAATATTTTGCCTCTTCCAAAGTATTCTCATAAGAAAAAGATAAACGAATTCCATGTATCGCATCAAATTCTGACTTGTGCATAGCCAATAACACTTCAGAAGCATTCGTGTTTTGTGATGAACAAGTACTTTTTGCGGATACACAAATTCCCTTTTGATCCAAAGCATTCAATAAGACTTCACTTGTGATTTGATCAAATGAAATATTAAGAATATAAGGAATCGCATCTTTTGGCGAATGTACGTGCGCACCATTGATTTTAGCTAATTCTTCACGCAAATATTGATTGATTTTTAAAACATGATCATAAGCCTTTGATTGTTCCTCTAAAGCTAAACGAATTGTCTTTGCCAAAACAATATTCGCCGGTGCATTCTCTGTTCCACCACGAAGTCCTTGTTCCTGTTGTCCACCTTGAATGATTGGAACAAGTTGAATCTTCTTTTTCTTCATTAAAATGGCACTACCCTTTAGACCATGAATCTTATGTGCAGAGATCGTAGCCATATCTAGTTTTTCAAAAGGAATATCAATTTTTGAAAAACTCTGTACACAATCCACATGAAATACACACGTTGGATTTTGGTGTACAATTTTTTCTAGTTCTAAAATAGGATTGATAGCTCCCATTTCATTATTCACATGCATAACCGATACTAAAATTGTATCTTTACGCATATGAGATTTTAAGCATTCTGGTGTAACAATTCCCTCTTCATTAATCGGAAGAAATTCAACTTCAAATCCAAAACGCTTCAAAAACTCCATCGCATGACGAACACTCGAATGCTCAACATTGCTTGTGAGTACATGATGACCTCGATGTTCATTGGCCAAGGCATATCCTACAATAGCTAAAGTATTTGATTCACTTGCAGCTGATGTAAAGATAATTTCACTTGGATCTACATGAAGCATAGAAGCAATATTTGATCGACTTTTTTCCATGAGCGAACTTGCCTGGCGACCAGCCGCATGCAAACTATCTGGGTTGCCATAACAAGTTTCTAACATTTGCCCATAAACACGACGAACCTCTGTACGTACAGAGGTTGTCGAAGCATTATCAAAATAAATCATTACTGCACCTGGTTCATGACTGCAGGATCTTTTTGAGCTACTAACTTCTCATAAATTCCTGGGTGCATGTTTTCGATTGCTTGAATCGCAATCTTAAGTGCACGAGTATATTCTCCATTTTGGAAACATAACTCAGCACGAGTTAAATCCGAATCCATTTGTGCATGCGTACTACGGAAACGGTTACCAAACACAATCGCATTTTCTACCATAACGGCAACACCGACTAAATTGTTTGCGTTATTGTATAACTTATATACAAAGTCGATGGCATCCTGCAAATCTGCATTTAATGTTTGTACATCTAATGGTGAGTGATCCAACACTACACGAACACGTTGAATCAAGCGTTCGCCTTCTTTTAAATCTGCAGAAAATTGAGATGAGATACTAGGTAAATGACGTGTTACTGTATTTAAACGTACTTCATTTAAAATCAATTGTAATTTTGTCAATTGTTTTTTAGCACGTGATTCATCACTGCTTGCTCCCACTAACATCTCTTTCATATCCTTGACTTGATCGTGGAATTCATTAACATCTTCTGAAAATTTACGATAACCATGAACTACATCTACGCTAGGACGTTGATTTTGCTTCAATTCTTTTTGAATTTCATCACGACGATTTGATAAATCTTCCATTTGGATTTGTGCCAAAGAGAAGCGGTGTGTCCAATCTTCTAGACCAAAACGATCTTTAATATTGGCATAAAGCGCCATAATTTCCTCAAGTTCCTGACCAATGACATTAACTAGATCTAAATTAGATTGAAGACTTACATGGATTTCATCATAAGCTTCTTTTTCATTCGTTACATCATCTTGTAATGCTAGAATGTGATCTCCAATGATTTCCAAGTTTTCTTGTGCCATTTCAAATTCACCTGCATCCAATTGATCAATTGAACTAGACAAAGCACTTTGAATGGTTGTTAATTTTTCTTCTGGTTCTAAATAAGATAAGTCGATATCTTTTTCCTGTAATTCCTTAATGTGCAAACGAACTTCGTTAATTGCACGAGGCAATACATTTTTGGCCTTTTCATAGAGTCCAGGGAAGGCTGCAATTTTAGAGCTAATCTCATCCACCATTTTTGAGATTTTTTCTTGTTCTTCCTTTGCCTTGTTAAATTCTGAAGCAAACATCCACTCTTCAAAATTAGAGAATTCATTTTCAATTTCCTCTAAGCATGAATCTACATAATTAACAGATCCATAAAATGAAGAACGATTATCTTGGTAAACGGTTTTCACATTGCGGAAACGCTCTTTTAAAGCATTTGCCGATTCACGAACTTCTGTTTCACGAGCCAAGATGTGATCTAATGACTGAGTAACAATACGAATTCTTTCTTTTGTCTCATCCATCATTGTTTCTAAATCGTCCATAGCTCGCATAGATTTACGAAGACGATGTCTAGAAACGTAATCATCTGCTTCATTAAACAAATCATCACAAGCACTTAAGTTTTTTTGACAAGTATCATATTTTGGAGTCAAGCTTTTCACTTTATCCATGATATCATCATTCACTCTTGCGAATGCCGATGCTTTGTTGAATTTGTAGGCCAAGGAATTGTTACGAATTTCATTCATTTCGATTTCAAGATCTGAAAGTCGTTTCGACGCCTTTTTACGTTTGATCATACGCATAATGATCCAAATCAAAATCAAGACTAGAATTGCTATACAAAGATAGATAATTACAGTCACAGAAAGTTGATTTCGAATGAACGCGTATACTGATCGAAAGAAATTCAAAACACTATCCATAGTGGTACCTCCTTGCAAACCATTCTTATTATAGCAAAACTTCAAAATCATTGCATCATTTTCTTGATTTTATTAATGTTCTTTGATATGATACATAGGCATAAATTGATAGCAGCATACAAAGTTAAAGGATATGCGTTGCAGCCTTATTAAGCGATATGAGTAAGCTAATAGCTGATAGCGGAAAATATCATTGTCAACACAACCTTTAAAGATTTGTACTGTTATTGTTTTGTGGATGATATAAAACAATAGGAGGAAAAATTATGTCAAGAAACACAGGAAGCGTTTGGAAAAAGTCACGCCGTCTTGGATTCTCAGTATTAGAAACTGGTGAAGAATTAACTCGTCGTAACACAATTCCAGGACAACACGGAAATGCTCGTCGTCCAAAATTAACAAACTACGGTATCCAATTACAGGAAAAGCAAAGAATTCGTCACACTTACCAATTAAGTGAAAAACAATTCTACAACACTTACTTAAAAGCAAGTAAAAAAGCTGGTTCTGCTGGTGAAAACTTCTTAGTAATGTTGGAATCTCGTTTAGATAACATCGTTTATCGTATGGGATTTGCACGTACTCGTCGTGCTAGCCGTCAGTTAGTAAACCACGGACACGTATTAGTAGATGGTAAGAAAGTAGATATCCCTAGTTTCCAAGTAAAACCAGGACAAGTTATCGAAATTCGTGAACGCGCTAAAAACTTAAGCGTAATCAACGAAGCTTTAGAAGCTGCAACAGCAACTGTTGATTTTGTTGAAGTAAACAAAGATGCTAAGAAAGGTACTTATGTTCGTTACCCAGAACGTAAAGAACTATTCACAGCTCAAGAAATCAACGAATTGTTAGTAGTAGAATTCTACAACCGTTAATCTTAGGCATAGAACAAGAAAGAAGCGAATTGATCGCTTCTTTTTTTGTGGATGTGTTTTCTTAATTCATGTATTTTATCTGTTGATCAACGTAGAAAATCAACTTTTTCAGCTACAAAGCCATAGTTTAGATATACCCTGTCATCCTTCTGGTATTTACGAGAATGAATACGACCATTAATTCCTACATAATCTCCAATCTTACACGAAGCACTTACAGTTTCTGCAAGACCTCGCCATACTTCAACGACCACATCATCACTTTCATAAACACCTTCTGAATTTGGAAAATTACGCTGCACTCGAATTGGAAGCTCACAAGTCTTTAATCCATTGCTAGCCTCCTTTAATACGGGCATATCCGTAATTCTTCCCACGATACTAAACGCATTCATAATTGATTATCCTCCTTCAATTCTGACCACCATATTTATCACCATCCTTCTTCAATGGTATTCTACAAATATGTAACATATAAAACAAACGACCTATCTTATCTATAGGTCGTCTTTTTTTACGTTTTACATGCGTTTTTCCCCTCTAATTCGTTTAAAAAAACACAAATTAGATCAGATAGAGTCATTCGGAAGAATTTTTGTCACACAAGAATGTGAGAAATCCAAATCCTTAATATAGGCATGTACCTGCTCAATTTTCATATTTTGAATGCTATTTAAATTTTCAATATAGTCATACTCCTCAAAGTGACTTCGAAGTAAATCATTGGCCAAGCCATCAAAATGATCTAAGCCACGCAAATTATTCGCGATTGCCTGTGCATGCAACGACTGATAATCTTCATCAGAAATCGACTTATTCTCGACAAGCTTGTTTACAAGTTCAATAAAGGCATTTGGATTTACTGTTTGAGCATAAAACAAGATATAACTATGATCCAAAGTAAAGTCCGCTTCTGCGCCTACAAACTGTGTAAAGATTCTTTGATCTAGCCATTCCTGAAATTTAGGATTTAAAGGACCCATAATAGAATCTAACCACATATTCACTGCAAAATCTTTTTCGAATGCTTCTGCCTTTGTCTTGCAAGCATCCATCTTATAGCCAACACATACAAATGGCTGATGAATATCCATATGATCGACATACTCTTTGCGATTTACATCCTTTGGTTCTTCTTTAAAGACACGCTCAATCTTTTTATTTAACTTACTCAACACATCTTTTTGACATTCCTTGATCCAATCCATAATTTCATTTGTATCTTTTCCAGTTACACCCACAAGACACAATTTACTAGGATCATAATTTAATGCATAAAATTGTTTTAAATCGTCCATGCTCATATCTTGAATATCTTCTTTTGAGCCGAGTACATCCACTTTCATTGGATGATATTGAAATAAAGAAATCAAAGTTTCTTTAAAAAGACGTTGTTCAGGCGATTGTTGATACATATCATATTCACTAAGAATAATCCCCTTTTCTTTTTCAATCGTTTCATTTGTCACATCTAAATTTTCAACAAAATCTAATAAAAGTTTTAATGGCTTTTTCACATCCGCCGTAGTCGAAAAATAAAATGCCGTTTCTGTATAAGACGTATATGCATTTGTAGAACACTGTAAGTTCGCAAATAAATCACTTACATCTTCTCCATCCAAATAAAACATTTGATGCTCTAAATAGTGTGCAATTCCACTCTTATGTCTAATCACTTGCCCATCTACTCTTTGATCAATATCAAATCCACCTACTTTAGCTCCTAAAAGAAATAGTGATTTTTGATAATCTGGTTTATGAACAAGAATCACCTGTAAACCATTTGACAATGTTTCTTTTTTAATATCCAAATTATAATTCATTTTCTTTCTCCGCAACAATGGCCACTGAAGCCAAATTCAATCGTAAGGCAACACGTGAAATATCTTCCTTTGTCACCTTCATAATTCTCTCAATTCTTTGCTCAGGCGTGAGCTGGCGATGTAAAAGATCATCTAAAAAAGCTTGCGCAATCAAAGATTGAGCATGATCTAATCCACTAATAATACGGTCCTTATAGTCCATCTTTGCGATTTCTAAATATCGATCATCATAATCCATATTCAATAATCGATCTATTTGTGTTTCTATCAAATTTAATACTTTTGTGACATCCTTACGATTCACACCCGTATGAATTAATAAAGCTCCATCAAAGCGAATAATAGAAGAGCTTATAGAATAACAAAGACTATTCTTTTCACGAATTTCATCAAACATTAAATTCTTCTGGCTTTGCCCCAAAATACTATTTAAAATTAGTTCAGCCTCATAATCCGAACTTGAAATATCAACACCTGTCGAATAGACTTGCGAAATACAAGTTTGCGCAATATCCTTTTCAAACGTTTTATAGCTTGTTTCTACTACAGGAAGCAATGTTCTTTCTGATATAAAAGCACAATGTGAATCTAAACTATCAATATAATCATACAATTCATCCGTTACATAACCACAGATATAGAAGTGTTTTGCCATATCCATATATAGCGTATAGACTTTTTTCACATCGTCTAAAGTAAGTGTCTCTAAATCTTTTAAACTTCCCTGCACTGGAATTGAAATGGAATGTTTATCATGTGCCATCTCAAAGGCATACATACATGATAAATTAGCAGGATCATCCATTTGTGCCAATAATCTATTTTTTAATAAGTACACAGACTCCTTAAAGTTATCCTCATCCAATACAGAATGAAATAGAACTTCATCCATAATCTCTTTAATTTTATCTATATAGCTTTTATCTTCAATCCAGTCGGGACGAACAAACTGAAAACGAACATCGAGTTGAACAAGATCTCCATAAGATGTTAAACCATAAGACACCTTTGTTCCATAAGCACGATTTAAAGTAGAAGCTAATTTTTGTTTCGAATTCATTTTCTGCGTTTTCGCCTTCATCATATACACAAGCACGTTTAAGGCACTGATTGTATTTCGATGAAAAGGCATCATGGTTTTACAAGAAACATAAACATCACTAAATTTTTGCGTTTGTATATAGTTCATAAGTAAACCTCCTTGAAAATATATTAATAATTCTACCACAAAAACAAAAAAAAAGGCTAGAATTCAATCTAGCCTACGTGAACGTATCCAATTAATGCCTTGTCACAAGAAACGCTTGCTACAACAGTCTGGCTTCCGTACCATCCACCATGAACTGCTTGTCCGTTTCCAATGTAAATAGCGACATGTCCTGAATAAACAATAATGTCACCTGCAACTGGACTTGATGTAATTGTACCAAGACTCAAATAATCTTCTGGCCAACCGTGGAAATTAATTCCTACAGCTCTCAAAGCGTTTGTTACTAACATTGTACAATCTTGTGTAGCTCCTACTTGTGCTAATGCAGCAGCAGCGATTGCTGAACTGTTCACACTTGGGGTTGGGGCTACATAATTATTAGCTGGAGCACTAGGAGTCGATGTCTGTGCTGGCGCTTGTGTTGTAGTTGTTGTACTTTGAGCTGGAGCACTTTGAGTAGTTGTTTGTGCTGGAGCGCTTTGAGTAGTTGTTTGTGCTGGATCCTGAGTCTGAGATTGAGTCGTTGTATCTTGAGTTGGAGTTGTTTCCTCAGAAGGGGTTACTTCAGTCGCAACACCATTTTCATCAATCTTATATCCATCTTTTTCGGCATTTTTAATCAAATTACCATTTTCATCGAACGCATATTTAGTACCTTCGATTTCAACGATTTGATTCTTAGTTACTTCACCATTTTCTGCATAATACAATTTTTGACCGTTGATCTCTTGCCATCCTGTACGGAAAGTACCGTCTTCTTGAGTGAAATATGTTTTTCCGTCTACATCAAATTGACCTGTAGCCATCTTTCCATCTTCACCAAAGAAATACTTCTGGCCATCGATTTCCTGCCATCCTGTTACACAATTTCCATCGGCATCAAAATAATATTTTGAACCATTTTCTTCAACCCAGTTTGTTGAAGTTTTGTTTCCCTTTTCATCGTAGTATGATTTACCATCATTACTCCAACCATGAAGAAGGACACCTTCTTTTTGGAAATTATACTCACTACCCTGAATAGTTACAGAACCTGTTGCAGCAGTTCCGTCTTGTTGGAAATAGTAAGTTTCATCTGAAACAGTCTGCCATCCAAACTGCATTTCTCCATTATTATTAAAATAATAAAGTTCCTTATCGATTTTTGTTAAACCAGTAGCTGTCTGACGATTTGATTTTAAAACATAATAACGATCTGCGCCTTCACCATGCCATCCTGGTTGAACTTCTTTAGCATACATTGTCGAAACAATGGGTCCAGAAGTCAATAGACATAGGCTTACGGCTAAAATTTTACTGTGCTTTTCGATAAAATTCATCATATCACCTCTTCGTTACAACACTTGCAGTTTAACAAGATTTAATTTTTGTTGCAAATTTTCGCAAAAAAATCATTTGCATTTTTTAGTAATTAATTTCTTAAATATTTCTTAATAACCTTTATATAAAGCATCTCAATATAAATTGTGGTAAATTGTGTGATTTTGTAAAAAATTGTACATAATTTATAAAATGTATAACGTTGTCTACAAATTGTGAACAAATCTATCGTGTTCTAAGATTATTCGTACCAAGCCAAAAAGCCATTGAAGAATCACTATACCAACAAGGATCAAACCGCCTATTGAAAGCCATTTTAAACAATTTATTACCAAATATACACTTGCAGAATTCATACCTTTTACAATCCAAAGGGTACACCAAATGTATTTAAATACATTTAAAATCATAATAATTCGATATTTTTGAGCCAAAATCAACAATCCTACAATCCCCATTATGTCTATCAATTTTATACAACTAACAAGACCAGCCATGTTCAATGATGGATTTGAAATCACATAATATATAATACGAATCAAAACACTCGATTCATAATTGGATAGATGCGCCTGCAAATTGAACAAGCTTTCATAATCAGTTATAAAATATACTTTATAAAATAATAATAACTGCCAAATATTCTGCCACAACCAATACATTGTTATAAATATAATAAAAATAAAGATTCGCTTTTCAAACGAATCTACATAACGATCAATCAATCTTAAGATTTTCAAGCCAATCCTCTCCCTTAAGTTCTTCATGTGTACTTAGTCCAGGATAATCAAGTTGGCGTAATACTTCATAAACGATAATGGCAGCACAATTGGACAAATTCAAACTTCTCGCATTTGCGACCATAGGCAAACGCATACATGTATCTAAATGATGTTGAAGAATTTTTTTATCAACACCCGTACTTTCTTTTCCAAGAACCAAATAAACATCGCCTTCTTCTTTAGTAAAATCAAATTCACTAGGTGCTTTTTTACCATAACGAGTCATAAAATAATAGTGTTCACTTGGATTTTCAGCCACAAACGCATCCCAATTTTTATGAATGTGAATATCCGCATCCTTAATATAATCCATTCCTGAACGACGCAAATGCTTTTCATCCAAAGAAAAACCCAGTGGTTCAATTAAATGTAAACGCGAACCCGTAGCCATACAAGTTCGAATGATATTTCCTGTATTCTGAGGAATCTCAGGTTCATACAATACTACATGCAACATATTATTTACTCCAATCCTTTAAAAATTTCTCAAGTGCAACCCCTCTATGAGATACACTATTTTTCTTTTCTTCACTCACATTGGCAAGTGTTGTATTAAATTCAGGATAATAGAAAATTGGATCATATCCAAAACCATTTGTTCCAACCATTTCATCATGAATCAAACCTTCACACTCTCCACGATATACATGTTCTTTTCCATTTTCATCAATATAGGCAATGACACACACATAACGAGCCGTACGCGTTTTTCCCTTTACCTGATCTATAATATATTGATTCTTGATATCATAGCTTGTGTCTTCCCCTAAAAAGCGAGCTGAATACACACCTGGCTTCTTATCCATCGCATCTACTTCCAAACCAGAATCATCACTGATTACAGGTTCATGAAGTTCATTAAATAAAGTACGAGCTTTAATTAGCGCATTCTCTTCAAATGTTGTACCATCCTCTACAATATCAATCTTATGACCTAGATCTTTTAAGCATTTAACTTGGCAATCCTTCAACATCGTCTGAAACTCTTCGACTTTATGAGCATTGCTCGTTGCTATCCAAATTGTTTTTTTCATTTTATCACCGATATATATTATAGAAAGAAAAAATGGGGTTTTCAACAAGAGTTGTGCTAAAATAAAAGACGTTTTTGAAAGGATGATTAATTATGAATAAGAAACAATGGATGCCACTTATCGGTATGACGATAGCCGCATTTATTTTTAACACGTCTGAGTTTATGCCCATCGGACTTTTGACAGATATTGCCCATACCTTTTCTATCACACAAACACAAGCCGGTATTATGATTACCATCTATTCCTGGGCTGTTATGTTACTTTCTTTACCATTAATGATTTTAGCTTCTAAATACAACTATAAGAAAATACTACTAGTTACACTTTTCTTATTTGGACTAGGACAAGCCATCAGTGCAACCTCAACGAACTTTCTCATATTAATTATAGGAAGATTAATTGTAGCTTGTGCTCACGCTATATTCTGGTCTATCGCAAGCGTCATAGCCGTAAGACTTGTTAATGAAGATAAACGTGAATTTGCGATGAGTATGATTGTGACAGGTACAAGCGTTGCCATGATTGCCGGTTTACCACTCGGAAGAATGATTGGTCTATGGATTGGATGGAGAATCACATTTCTAATTGTAGGTATCATCAGTATCGTTCTACTACTTTTTCAAATACACTACTTCCCTAATCTTGAAACAACTTCTGCCTTTTCTTTAAACAAATTACCCACACTATTAAGAAATAGACAACTGATCACCATTTATGATATTTCCCTATTATTTGCGAGTGCCTACTATACAGCCTATAGCTATATTGAACCCTTCTTATCGCAAGTCGCAAATTTATCCAATACAACAATTACACTCGTACTCTCCTTATTTGGTGTTGCCGGAATTGGTGGAAGTATTTTATTCTCTAATTTCTACAACAAGAATAGAAAAAGATTCATCTTAGCTTCACTATTCTCTCTTACACTTGTTTTATTCTTATTAAAACCAAGTGCAGCATCCATGATCACACTATTGTTGATATGTATTGTATGGGGTACAAGTTCTACTGCATTTAATGTGGCTTGCCAATCAGAAACAATGTTGGCAACCAATGAAAATACAAATTCTGTTGCGATGTCGATTTTCTCAGGTATTTTTAATCTAGGTATTGGATTAGGATCTTTTATTGGAGGACAAACCATTAATCTTCTTAATATTCAATCCATTGGATACATTGCCGGTATTATCGCTATACTCAGCATAATCTTCTATATAAGACGCCGATAATATGTGATAAAATAAGTAAGTTGGAGGAATTTATGGAATACAAGAACGACAATAAATTTTATTTTGAAATTGAAAAAAGAATTCCTGGTCATTTAGGAAGAGCCGGAATTATACATACACCTCATGGAGACATTAAAACGCCGGCATTCATGTGTGTAGGAACACATGGTGAAGTTCGCTTTGTTTCTATGAAAGAATTAAAAAGTATTAATGCTCAAGCCATGTTGAGTAATGGATATCATTTACGAAACATTTCCCCAGAAATTGCTGAAAATGGAGGTTTATCCGCATGGTCAAAATGGAACGGTCCAACCTTAACGGATTCCGGTGGATTTCAAGTGATGTCTTTAGGTTCAGGATGTGGAAAAGTTGTCAGCATGAAACGTGAAGACAACATGAAAAATACCGAAGAAGAAAAACGTTTGGCCCACGTAACAGAATATGGCGTACACTTTCACGATCCATTTACAGGTCAAGAAGATTTTATTGGTCCAGAAGAAAGTATGCAAATTCAATGTCGCATTGGAGCCGACATTCATATGGCCTATGATGAATTAACTTCTTTAGCCGATACATACGAATATAACGTTGAATCCTTGGCAAGAACGGAGCGTTGGGCAAAGAGAAGTCTTGATGAACATAAGAAACATTGTGATGATTTAGGCTATCACCAATCTTTATATGGTGTCATTCAAGGTGGGCGTTGGGAAGATCTAAGAAGATCAACTTGTAAAAAGTACGCTCAGATGGATTTTGATGGCTACGGCTTAGGTGGTGCTTTCCTTAAAGAAACACTAGGTGATATCTTAACTTGGTGTAACGAAGAACTCCCTGAAAATAAACCAAGACACTTATTAGGGTTGTCTCATCCAGATGATATCTTGATTGGTACAGAAAATGGTGCTGACACATTCGATTGTGTAGCTCCTACAAGAGAGGCAAGACATGGAAGATTGTATACAATGCATGGCCCTATCAATCTATCAAAATATAGAGATAGCGATGAAATCATTGATGAAGGTTGTGATTGTCCTACATGTCAAAGTAGAATCACATTAGGTGAATTAAGAAGACTTTGGAAATCTCAAGACCGCACGGAATCCGCAAAATATTTCGAACTTGCTTCTATACATAATCTTCGTTTTATCATTCGTTTAACTGAACAAGCTCGACAAGCTATTTTAGATGGAACATTTAAAGAATTCAAAGAATCTTTTTTAAATTCATATTACGGGAACAAATAATTGTTCCTTTTTTTCATAAGAAAAAAGAGAAATCAAACGATTCCTCTTAAATAAAGTCTTGGCAAGATACCAATAAATCAATTTTCTTCCATTGTGTTTCTTCGTCAATGCAGTTACCTTCTTCAACAGAGGCAAATCCACATTGTGGAGAAAGTGCAATATTATCACCGACTACAGCTTTAGCTTGTTCATAACGTGCCTTAATCGCATCATGCTCTTCTAATTCTGGACGCTTTGTAGAAATCAAACCAGCCACAAATGTACGGCCAGTACCTTTTAAAACAGCCCAAGGATCAAATGTTCCGCTACGAGCATCATCATATTCTACAAAATATCCATCGTATGGAATGCTCGCAACAGACTTGGCAATCGTATCATAGAATCCGTGGAACAATGGATTTCCTTTGAAGTTTCCTTTACAGAAGTGTGTCGCAATCTGCATATCTTCTGGACGATTTTCTAAAGCCTTAGTACTAACACGCACAAACCAATCTAATACTTGTGCCTTTGTATATCCCAATCCTTCTACTTTTGATACAAATGTATCATCAATCATATAGGTCCATGAAGTATCATCAATTTGAATATAGCGACATCCATGATTGTAGAAATCACGAATGGCTGCTTGATATGCCAATCCAATATCTTCAATGACTGCTTCAATATCTGTTCCATAGTATGGCGTATCTTTGATACCTAACTGTAAAAAATGATCAATCAAAATCATGTTTGGCCCAGAAATACACTTCTTGGCTTCTACACCATATTTACTTGCCTCATTCTTCAAAAAATCCCATGCGTACATTTCTTTATGTGCCTTATTTGGATCATAAGAAATCTTACCTTCAATCATACCTAATTCAATATGATTGTTTCTTCCATTAATAAATTTATCCAAATGTTTTGTCGTAAAACCATCAAATTCTTTTAACCAATCTAAATGCCACCAGCGACGACGGAATTCTCCATCTGTCACAAACTTCAATCCATGTTGTACTTCCTTCGCAACTAATTTTGCGATTTGTTCATCCTCTACATCACGCAATTGTTCATATGTGATTTCATTATTATTAAATTTAGCACGGGCCTCTTTAATTTCCTGTGGTCTTAAAAAAGATCCCACAATATCGTATTTAATATTCAACATTAGTAAATTTCCTCCAACGTCATCATTTTATCATTTCTAGTTAATTATTGATAATATTTAATAATATGCATCCGTTATAACTTTTATCTATAATAGAAAATTAAAGAATGTGATAAAATAATTTCTATGAACACAAAATCATATATACTCAACCAATTTCAAACATACCCACAACTAGAACTACAGGATTTAATGAAATTTTTATACCAAAGCAGTTTTGGGTGTGAACACTTACTTTCAAATCCTGACACAGTTAAAAAACGGATCCAACAAGAACTCGATGCAAAACTGGATACATGTAATTCCATCGAATATCTAGATGGGGATTATGTTCGTCTTCATTTAAATTATGGATTGAGCGTAAATACACTGAGTACTTTATTTATTTTATCAAGTCAACAAGAAAAAAACGGCAAAGAACAGCTCGAAGAAAAGCTTCAAATCCTTATCGATATGATTTCCAATAAGGAACTTCCATTTTCTTTAAACAACGCTAAGCTAACTCTTTTAAAATGGAAAGAAGATGGATATCCTGCCATTCATCATTCCAATACATTCAATGAATTGTACCATCCATCTTATCGCTTAATACATAAAAAGTACGTTCCCTTCTTAAAACTATTTAAAGATATCGACAACAAGCAACCTTCTATTATTTCAATCGACGGGCGTTGTGCTTCGGGTAAGACTACACTTTCAAATCTTTTAAAACAAATATATGACTGTAACGTATTTAAAATGGATGACTTTTTCTTACAACCCCATCAAAGGACAAAGGAAAGGCTTGAAAGTCCAGGAGAAAATGTAGATCATGAGCGATTTGAACAAGAGGTCTTGATTCCATTATCCAAACATGAAGATATAAAGCTGCGTAAATTCAATTGTTCAACTTTGTCAATACAATCTGCTCAATTAATTCCATATAAATCATTTAATGTCATTGAAGGTTCTTATTCGATGCACTCAGATCTTCAAAGATATTATTCGTATTCTGTTTTCTTAACCGTGAGTAAAGAAGAACAACTTTCAAGACTTGAAAAAAGGAACCCAAATATGTTGAACAATTTTATTCAACGATGGATTCCTTTAGAAGAACTTTATTTTAAGACTTTTTCAATCCAAGACATATGTGATATAAAAATAGATACATCAAAGGCCTGAATCATCAGGCCTTATTTACATTATTCAACTTGTTCATCTTCCATACTAACAATACGACCTTCTCTTTGTCCAAGATCATATTTTTCACGGTACTCAGCCAATGTTGTTTTATAATCGTCACCTTCAATCGCATATACTTTGGAATCGTGAATATGAATATCTGTATCTTTTTCACGAATCTTAATCAAAGCCACCATACTACTTGCACAGTGTGTGGCAATACGGTTTAAACTATTTAATAAATCATTGAATACTGTACCTTCTTCAAGACCACAGTTTCCTTGTGATAAACGTTCAACGTGACGCAATTTCATTTCATCGCAAAGTCCACGAATGACAATTCCTAATGGAGATACGCGTCGAGCCAAAGCTAAATCATCTTCTAAATAAGCATGATATGTCATATTCATAGATTCACGAACGGCCTCCATAACAAGGTTTAACTCATTCATAGCGGCTTCTGACATTTCCATACGATTCTCATTGATACTCTTTGACATCTCGGCAATATCTGCAGCGTGATCCCCAATTCTTTCAAAGTCACTAATTGTATGAAGATATAAAGAAGCTTGTCGAGTTTGTTCTGTATTTAATGCTTGTTTTGTCAGCTGCATTAAATAAGAACCTAAACGTGCTTCATATTTATCAATCAAATTTTCTTTACGATGTACTTTATCATATTTTTCTGGTTTAAACTCATTAATCAAGTTCATTGAACGATTCACGTTATTACGCACCTTTTTAGCCATACCATTCATGACACGATGACATTGTGCAATCGCCAAAGCAGGATACGGAATCAAACGTTCTTCTAGTAAATCAAAGTCAGCTTGTTCTTCTAGATCTTCTGGACTGTCTTTGACAATACGCATCAATAATTTTTCAATTTGAGGAATGAACCAGAATAATACTAATACATTTCCACAACGAATAGCTGTATTCATTAATGCGATATTTACTGGAGACATAACTTTATTCACAAAGCTATACTGCATAAATACATTTGAACCATAGAATAGAATTGACCAGATAATCATACCAAATAAGTCGTTGATCAAATATTCTAATGCGGTACGTTTACCATTTTTATTTGCACTTAAGGCAGAAATCAACACAGGACATGCAGCACCAATACCAATTCCTAAGTTAATTGGAAAGGCTGCCGCAAATGTCAATGAGCCTGTCATAGATAGTGCCTGCAAAATACCAATCGCAGCACTTGCACTTTGTAGAACGGCAGTAAACAAAATACCAACAAGAATACCCATGATTGGATTTGAGAACATTGTAAGCATACTAATGAATGTTTCGTTTGTTCTTAAAGGCGAAACGGCTCCACTCATTTGTTGCATACCTGTCATTAAAATCGCAAATCCAAGCATGATATTTCCAACATTTTTATGTGTTGTACGTTTTCCAAATGTTTTTAAACAAATACCAATAAACGCAAACAATGTTGTGATCGTAGCTGTTGAAAATAAGCTTGCGATTCCACTTGATCCACCAACATAAGATAAACACAATATCCAACCGGTAATACTTGTACCAATATTGGCACCCATGATAATACCGATAGCTTGTCTTAGTTTCATCATACCTGAGTTAACAAAACCAATGACCATTACTGTCGTAGCACTACTAGACTGAATAACAGAAGTAACACCTGCACCTAAGGCAACACCTTTTAAGCTTGTGTTTGTCATCTTGTACAAGAATGCTTCTAACTTGTTACCGGCTACGCTTTTTAGTCCATCGCCCATTAATGACATACCGAACAAAAATAACGCAATGCCTCCTAATAGGGATAAGACCATTGTAACTATTTCCATCTTGAACTCCTTTATAAAATGAATATTTAATTTTCAATTTTTACGCATATCGCGACGTCTTTATTATGCAATAAAAACAATGTCAAAACAATATTAAATTTATGTTAATTTTCTGTAAAATGAAGTTTTTTTCTGAAAACGCTTTAAAAAAGATGACTTTAGAAACCTAAAATCATCTTTGCGATCATCTCAAAAAATTGAATCATATTTGAACGTAACATACCCAACGGATAATCTAATAAACCTGAAAAAATCAATAAGATAAATAATAGATTCATCCATGGTGCACCATCAATAAATTTATAGTATTTATCGTCGGGTAAAAACGAAAACAATACTTTTGAGCCATCTAATGGTGGTACTGGAATCAAGTTAAAAATGCCAAAACCAGTTGAAATCAATCCTGTATATGTCAATGTATTCGATATAAAATATCCTACACTAGACATCATAAAATATGGAGCAAATTTATAAAGTGCATAAAATAAGAATATACAAATAAAGCTTAATAGAAAGTTTGCGATTGGACCCGCAAAACTTGTCCATATGATTCCTGTCTTCGCATCTTTGTAGTAACGTGCATCCACGGGTACTGGTTTTGCCCAGCCAAATCCACATACTAATAGACAGACAAGTCCAATCCAGTCAACATGTTTAAAAGGATTTAAGCTCAATCTACCTTCCATCTTAGCCGTAGGATCTCCCATCCAATAGGACACAAGTCCATGTGCCGTTTCATGAATCGACATGGAAAGAACAACGGCAATGACGAGATAAATAATATTTGATAAATTAAACATTAAATCTAAAGTGCATTACATCGCCATCTTGCACGACATAATCCTTTCCTTCTAGGCGCAAGCGTCCTGCTTCTTTAATAGCTAATTCGCTACCTAATTCATCGATATCTTCAAAACGATATACTTCAGCACGAATAAATCCCTTCTTGAAATCTGTGTGGATAACACCTGCACAATCTGGTGCTTTCATGCCTTTTTTAAATGTCCATGCACGACATTCATCTTCTCCAGCCGTTAAGAATGTACATAGATCCAATACGGCATAAGCCTTTTGAATCAATTGATCCAAACCAGATGTTTCAACACCTAATTCTTCTAAGAATGCATCTTTTTCTTCTTTATCTAAACCAGACAATTCTTCTTCCATTTGCGCACATAAAGCAACGACCTGGTTATTTTGACTTTGTGCATATTCTTTCACTTGATTATAGTAAGCACATGAATCTGGATCCATGATCCCTTCATCATCTAAGTTGGCAACATAGATCATAGGTTTAGCTGTCAATAAGTTATAGCCTTTCATCAAGATTTGTTCATCTTCATTCAACTCTAATGAACGAGCTGGTTTTCCTTCTTCTAAGATTGGTTGTAAACGATCCAATAAAGCTAGTTCATCCAATGATTCTTTATCCTTATTTGTTTTAGCCTTACGTTCGATCTTACTTCTACGATTTTCAATTGTCTGAAGATCCGCTAAAGTTAATTCTAGATTAATAATTTCAATATCACGAATTGGATCCACACTATTTTCAACGTGTGTGATATCTGGATTATCAAAACAACGAACTACGTGACAAATCGCATCTGTTAAACGAATGTTTGATAAGAATTGGTTACCAAGTCCTTCACCTTGACTTGCTCCCTTAACTAATCCCGCAATATCTGTAAATTCAAATGTTGTATAGATTGTTTTTTTCGGATTGAAGATTTCAACTAAGCGATCAATACGATAGTCTGGTACTTCTACAACACCTACATTGGGCTGAATTGTCGCAAATGGATAGTTTGCGGCTTCTACTTGTGATTTTGTGATAGCGTTAAATAAAGTTGACTTCCCTACGTTTGGAAGACCAACGATTCCTGCAGTTAATGGCATAAATTCAATACATCCTCTCTATTCTTCTTCATGTCGAATTACTTTTTTTAATTTCTTTTCAAATTTTTGTCTAGGCATTAAAACACTGGCTCCACAACCTAAACATTTAATTCGAATATCAGCACCCATACGAATAATTTTCCATTCATTGGACTTATGACAAGGATGCTCTTTTTTCATTTCTACAATATCATTTAATCCATATTCCATAATTATTCTCCTTGCATATGCATATGATATGCATCCAGCGTATTCGATAATAACATACAAACCGTCATTGGACCAACACCTTTTGGCACTGGACTTACATAACTTGCCTTTTTCGCAACCGATTCAAAGTCACAATCCCCTACAAGTTTTCCATTGACACGATTGATACCTACATCAATAACAACAGCCCCTTCTTTCACCCAATTTTCATTGACCATTTGAGCGACACCCATCGCAACAATTAAAATGTCGGCTTGTGAAGCAATCTTTTCAATATCCGGTGTCTTTGAATGAACGATTGTCACTGTCGCATTCCGGTTTTGAAGCAACAAGGCAACTGGTTTGCCTACAAGGTTACTTCTTCCACAGACCACAGCACGTTTACCAGATAAATCTTTACATCCAATGGAATCTAACATAGCCATAACACCTTGTGGCGTACAAGGAATAAAGCCTGGGCGATTCGTAAGTAAACAACCAGCGTTCATGGGGTGTAAGCCATCTACATCCTTTTGTGGATCAATCAATTCTAAGGCTGCTGTTTCATCTAAATGCGAAGGTAAAGGCATTTGTACTAAAATACCATCGACTTCAGAATCTAGGTTCAAACTCATAATCACATCATTTAATTCTTTTTGCGATACATTTTCATCTAGACGAATTGTTCTTTGAAGCATCCCAATAGAAGAACAAGCCTTTTCTTTACCACGAACATAAGACATACTTGCGGGATCATTTCCAACAAGTACAACACTTAATAATGGTAGCCTTGCCCCTTCTGCACGGATATCATCAATTTTTTGTTTCATATCCGCCTTGATTCGATCCGCAAGTGTATTTCCATATATAATTTCCATTAAAATAACTCCTTTGAATCCAATACAATTGTTACTGGACCATCATTCAATAATTCAATCTTCATATCAGCACCAAAAATACCTGTTTCAACATCCATACCTTGTTCTTGTAGTTTCTGATTGAATTGATCATACAATGTTGTAGCTAAATCTGGTTTACCTGCATTTGTAAAACTTGGGCGATTTCCCTTTTTACAATCCGCATATAAGGTAAATTGAGAAATAGAAAGAATACTTCCTTCTACATCTTGTATGGATTTATTCATCTTCCCATTTTCATCTTCAAAAATTCGCAAGAATAAAATCTTATGAATCATTTTATCAATAATTTCATTTGTATCTTCATTATTGAATCCTACAAAAATACAATATCCATAATCAATTTGACCTGTTATTTGACCATCTACCGTACATTTTGCGTTCTTTGCCCTTTGAATTACTACTCTCATCCTTTTTTCTCCAATATACAAACACTAAGGCTTACAATGCCCTCTTCATTTCCTACAAAGCCAAGTTTTTCTCCACGCGTAGCCTTAATTGAAACATCTTCTATATCACAATGCAATACATTTGAAATATTCGTTCGCATAGAAATAATGTGTGGTGCCATTTTAGGTCTTTCGGCCAAAATAGTCGCATCTATATTACCAATCTGATATCCCATTTCATCCATCATATCATAGATATGTCCTAATAAGACAAGACTGTTCGCACCTTTATATTTAGGATCAGTATCCGGAAAATGTTTTCCTAAATCACCTAGTGCAAGAGCGCCTAAAATACTTTCGCCGATCGCATGTGTTAAAACATCGGCATCCGAATGACCTAAAAGTCCTTTAGAATGTTCAATTTCAACACCGCCCAAAATAAGTTTGCGACCCTCTACAAGCTGATGAATATCTACGGCTTGTCCAATACGTATATTATGCATAAACCACCTTAGACGTTCTTTCAGCGCGTTTTCCAAGTTCTTCGTCTCTATAGCCTAAAATACAATGTCCAATGCCTCCATAAGATTCTGGTATTCCCCATTTGTTCTTTAATTCTTTACCATATTCTGTTTCAAACACTTCTTTAGCACGGTGAATCCAACATGAATCAACACCTAAAGCATTTGCAGCATTCATTAGATTCCCCATAGCCAAAGCTCCATCGTATAAATATGTAGGTGCATGGGTATCCGCGAAGACAATAATCAAACTTTTTGCACCATAAAATGGGTCTGCCGATGAATTCATAACCTCTGCATTCTTTTTAGATAATTCTTTTACTAATTCTTCATCCTCAACAGCGACAAAGGCAAAGATTTGACGATTCATGCCACTAGGTGCACATTGCCCGGCATAAATGATTTTTTCAACCAAATCATGACTCACCTTTTTGTTATTATATTTTCTTACACTTCTTCTCTCTACAAGATTTTTATATGCTTCATTCATAATATTTTGCCTCCAAAACCACCTCATATTATACAATACAAAATCTTATTATACAAAAAAAGCCTGGCTAAAAAGCCAAGCTAAAATGGGTATCCAAATTTTCTAGGGGGCTCGAATTTAGGGGGCAATCTGGGGGACAAT
>NZ_JANFYN010000010.1 GCF_024460475.1 Holdemanella sp. MSK.7.32
TAATCAAATATCGAGTGTTGCACCATTTTTTACTATTCAGCCTCTAAAGTCAGGTATTATATACTAATAGTAAGTAAATTGTAAATTGGTTTTAGCAATTAGTGGTTTTAATAAAGCTGACATTAAGTAGTCTTTTAGTGATTTTTTTAGGTGTCATACGATATTTCCCGAGAGTTTAACACTTGCTCATAGCCAAAATGGTCAAATGTCGTTTATGTACAGCTTTTTTGTATGTTAATATTTTATCTTTGGAATAGAGAAAAATGATATGTGAATAGCACTAAAATATTACATGGTATAGATTGTTAGGAATGACAAAAAGGGTTATATCAATCCTTTGTTCCAATTCTTTTCTTAGACCTTTGATTATCTGGCAATTTATCCATTAATAGAATCCTAAAATTTTCACGTGCATCTGAGATTTATACTCTTCAAGATATTTGACTATAAAATTTTCTATTAATCTACAATCGTGTGGTTGACAAATCCTTTATTTACGGGTATATCTAGTTCTTTCAAGTATCAAATGCCTTAATATACGCTCACTTTTTGGCCATTTGTCATTGTCGCGTTTACAACGCTGTAAATAATTGAACCAATTTAAATATGTTTGTAAATTTTCTACATACATACCTATAAATCTCCATATGTATCTTTTAATCCAACTGCACATGTTATTTATAAGACCCATTTTTTCAAAATATGATGAATCTTTTGCGTTGGCCTTATATACCTCCGATTTTAAATTTAATTCACGAATTAACTTATTATGTGCTTTTTCTCCATCATGAACAATTATCGAATTTGGTCTTATATGATTATGCAATGTTTTATATATACAGTCGCTAGAAGGTTTTCCATGACCACATATAATTGCTACCATATTTTTATTGGAATCTACGGCAACTACTATACATATTTGAGTTTAAGATAATCCTCTAGGCTTTTGATTAATATAATCCGAACCCAAAACATTATAATCTTCTATATAGGTTTCATCAATCCATATTCTTCCACTTAATTGGAGAGTATCTTGATATCCATTTACTGTTTGAAATATCTGATTTCGCCATAAATTCGCTGTATTTGAGCTTATTTCCAACACTTCTATACATTGTTGTAACGGAACGTTAAAAGTCATTAGTTGAATATATTTCAATATCTTATGAAAAGATATCTTACTTGAATTGAACACGGAATCCGATAGTAATGTATAAGAACACCCACAATTCTAACATTTAAAACGTTTGTGATAAGCTGGAGTATGACCATTTTCAATATAGTTTTCACATGAGCACTTAGGACATATCGGTTTTCTACCATATTTAATAGCTGCATCTTCTAGGCTAGTAACACCATATAAATCATAATCTTTTCTATTGTTGATGCATTCAATCAAAAGATCTAGTTTATCTTCGGGTAAACTAAAAACAAAATCCTTAAAAGGATTTTCAAAATTAGACATAAAAAAAACATCCTCAACATGTCTAAACAGCCATTCGGTGAGAATGTCGCCAAACAAAGTTCCAAATGACTGCTTAGACATTAACTGTCTTTGGCTTTTTAATTATAACAGATTCATAAAACGGATACACTACTTTCATTTTGTCAACCCCACGATTGTAGATTAATAGATTTAATTTTAGTAATATTCATTGTTAAATCCTTTATTCTTTACATATTGTTTTTTCTTTTCCAAATTCTTTCCAAACTTGGAAAGAGCTAAAATTATAAAATACTATTTATTGGTACAGATCTTTGTTTCAGACAGTGGATCTGTTTTTTTATATTCTTTGGCAAATTAGAAGAAGGGATACTCTTCTAATCAAAATTTTTTTAAAAAATTTCTTCGATTGTGCAATTTTTTGCGGTTTTCGTCGGCTCGATTATGAAGGGATATCCCTTCGAAGCTTAGCTATGAAAAGGAGGAATAATAATGGCTAAACCCTATAATCACCGTCGCGCTGAAAATGCGTATAAGAAATGGAAGGAGAAAGATGAAAGATTTATGAAAAAGAACGGAATGCCAATGGATAAAATTCTTTTAATGAGAGATTTTGATAGAATGCAATTTAACTCCGATCGAAGATTTTTTGAAAAAGTGGATTATGATAGTGAACAAAAAATATCAAAAGTTGTTCAGCCAAATTTATCTGAATTAAACGATCCCAGAACTATCGGAGATTTCTTGAATTCCATAACAAGTATTACTTTTGCAGAATTATTAGAAGAATTTGGCTTTGAGATGCAGCTAATTATTTTTTTAATGTATCGTGGATATTGTGCAAAAGAAGTATCTAAAATCACAGGAATTCCTGAATGGACAATTTGTAGAAGACTAGCAAAACTAGATTATACCTATAAAATAAGGAAAACAAATAAATAATTGAATTGCAGAATCGAAGCCGATTCTGCATGCTTTTTTATATTCAGATTTAATGATTTTAGCAACTGCAAGAATCAAATTCGTGACTTATTCATTGAAAACTCATGTTGAAACTATCCGTTTTAGAAAAAAATACACTTTTTTTTATAAAACTGCAATTTTGAGCCGTTTTCGTCGGCTCACTAGTGAAGGGGGATATACATATCTTCCTAGTAGCTCTTTGAAAACTCAATAACAACTATTCGATACAACACTTATATATTCGAGCTATTTCACTATTGCGCGATGATGTTTAATACGGAGCGATGATACTTTAGATTGATAAACAATAATGCTGATTGTGCCATGACAATATATAAGATAATGATACTTCTAGCGACAGGCCCACGCGTAAGATGGGTTGGTGCGACCCCAATGAAAGATGAATTGCGAACATCTTGTCGAATAGGATTCCTTTGTTTTCGGGTAATCAGGTGATAAATAGAAGACGCGATGAATATTTTAATATTAATTATCAACCAGGTATGTCCTGGTTTTACATATTTTATGGAGTGGAATGAAATGAAAGTAAAAAAAGGAGAAATCTATTTAGCAGATCTGAGTGATGCCTCAGGATCAGAACAAGGAAAAGTTAGACCGGTATTAATTATTCAAAATAATCGTGGAAATAAACATAGTCCAACTACGATTGTTGTGTGTCTTTCTTCTAAGATTTATACAAAACATCATCTTCCAACACATTGTATTTTGCCTGAGGGACTAGGATTGAAGTACAGATCGATGGTGATGTGTGAACAAATTCGAGTGATTGATAAATCAAGATTATTTAAAAAGATAGCAACATTAAATAAAAGGCAAATGGCGATTATTGATAAGAAAATAAAGATTAGTTTAGATTTACGTTTACATAACCCGAAGAAATGATTCTTCTGGTTATGGACTCTTTCCCTTTGGAAGCAGTAATGAAACACTGCTTCCTTTGTTTGTAGCTGGGAATTGTGCTTTTTGAAAGTTTATAGTGAGGAGGAAAAAAGATGAAACCTGTGTTATGTGAAAAGAAAACCTATACAGTAGCTGAAATTGCAAAGATATTAGGTGTAAGTAAAGGAGCTGCTTATTCATTAGTGAAAGAAAATACTTTTAAAAGTATAAAGATTGGTAAATCAATTCGCATTAACAAGGAATCCTTTGACAAATGGTTTTATAGCGAAGAATAGGGAGGACTAAAAATGGCCGTAGTAATTACTAAAAGACGTAAAGCATACAATGTAATTTATACAATTCAAAATGAGAATGGGGATATAGAGAAAAGATATGAAACGTTCTACAATCGAGAGCAGGCATTGAAGCGTAAAGAACAAATAGATGGTGGAAAAAGAAATAAGATTATTGTAAATAAGAATACACTCTTTATTGATTATTTGAATCAATACGTAAGTGTGATTATATTTAATGATTATTCGATTTCAATATATGAGAATAAACAATCTTTGATCAACAATTATTTAAGTAAAGTTGTAGGAGATAAAAAGGTTAAAGAGCTTAATGCTAAAACATCAAAACAAATTATGCATGATCTTCAATTATTGCCAGGTGTACCTCTTAGAAATCAAATATCAAATGATGTTATTTGTGCATCTGCTGTAAGAGGCTGCTTAAATTTATTATGCCAGGCCAGTGACTATTTGGTTGATCATAATTTAATGAAATTAAATTATTTTACAGAATATAGGCCAAAAGTAAGTGCCAAGAATCAAGAGTCACCAAGTTGGAACTTGTCTTATTGGACTAGATTGATTTCTAATTGTACAAATGAAAAGTTGTTTATTTTATTGCATTTATGTTTTGATTCAGGTCTTTCTTTAAGTGAAGTGAGAGCTATTACCTGGAGTAATTTGGATCATTTAGAAGAAGGGTATATCGTATCGAATAAAAGAATTAGACGATTGAATAAGAATGTTGTTTTGGAAATGGATCCATCTTCAATTATTCAAACTTATAAGAAGAAAGGATTTCAAAATACAAATACAGTTGTAGTACTTCTAAAGAATAAACAAGAAAAGAAAGTGTATTTACATAGCCAGGTCATTGAATTGTTGATGGAATGGCGGGATAGATATGCACAAAATCGTTGTGATGATTCTACTATTTTCAGTTTGAAGAATAGTCTTCCTTATGATGACAGAGTTGTAAACAAACACTTCAAAGAACTTATTAATAAATTAGAATTACCAGGATTGACATTAGTAAAACTGATGTCATTTGGTAGACAAAAGGGTAGAAATGAGGTTTTGTATAGTGATATGTATTATTCAAGTTTGGGGCGACCTTTAAGATGTAAAAAGCCTGATATTGATGGAGTTCGTGATTTTTTAAATTGCAGACAAGTGATGGAATGTAAAGAAAAATGGAATCAATCTTTTAAAGAGAAAACATCCGGTTTACTCCCAAAAGAAGAACATTCTGATTTTGATGCATTGGTGGATAAATTAAAATCAGATCCATCTTTAAAAAGAGAGTTATTAAACAAACTATTAGAAAAGAGATGATATGAATGGCAACAATTAATAAGCGTAATGGTAAATATTGTGTAATTTATTATTATGTAGACACAAAAGGAAAAAAGAGACAAAAATGGGAAACATTTGATTCAATTTCTGAAGCTAAAGCTAGAAAGTCAATAGTTGAAGCTGAAAAGGCTAAGGGGTCTTTTATCCCGCCTAATACAGATACTGTTGAATCATTTTTAGATACATTTATTGAACTTTATGGCTATCAAAACTGGAGTGTTTCTACATTAACAAGAAATCGTTCTACAATTAAATATTATATTCTTCCATATATAGGTAAAAAGAAGCTGCAAGATATTAAGCCAATTGTGATTGAAAAATATTATAGGGATTTAAAAGAACAAAGAGTTATTCGACCTATGAGATCAAACACAGATGGGAAAGTAACTTCTTATATATTAAAATCGGTTCATAAGTTATTGAGCTGTGCCTTTGGGTGTGCTGAAAAGTGGGAATTAATTGCGTCCAATCCTTTTAAAAAAGTTACACCTCCAAAACATGAATATGCCAAAAAAGAAATTTGGACTTCAGAAATGATTTCTAGAGCACTAGAAGTTTGTGAAGATCCAAAGATTTCATTGGCAATTCAACTATCGTTTGCGTGTTCATTACGTATTGGTGAAGTTTTAGGATTACAATGGAAAAATGTATTCATAAGCGATGAAGATATTGAAAAAGATAATGCTCATATTGTTGTAGAACAGCAATTACAAAGATTATCTAAAAAGGGAATTGATGAACTGAATGTTCAAGATATTTTGTATACATTTCCATCAGCTACTGATAATGAAAGTAATACAACAGTATTGGTGTTACGAAAACCTAAAACACAATCAAGTATTCGTACTATATGGCTACCTAATACATTGGTACAATTTTTACGTGAATGGAAAGTACAACAAAATGAATACAAAGAATTCTTTCAAGATGAATATCATGATTATGATATGGTTTTATGTTTTGAAGATGGTAGACCAGTAGAGCATAATATCATTCGTAAAGGATTAGCTAAGCTTTCAGAAAAAGCTGGACTTCCACCGGTGGTATTTCATTCGCTTCGTCATTCAAGTACAACATATAAATTAAAATTAAATCATGGTGATATAAAAGCAACACAAGGTGATACTGGCCATGCACAAGCCGATATGGTAACTGATTTATATAGTCATATTTTAGATGAAGATCGTAAAATAAATGCTCAAAAGTTTGATGAGTCTTTTTATCAGAACAATGATGAAGACAATGCCAAAAGGAAGAAAGATAGTATTGATGTGGATAAGCTGGTTGCTTCTTTAAAAGACAATCCAGATCTACTGGATAAACTATTAGATGCATTAAAATAAGATGTCCCTATCAAGGGACTTTTTTAATAAAATGGCCTTCTAGCTAATAGCCAGCTAATATTGACTATATAAAAAAAACGAAATCAGGTGAAAAATTCCGTATATTTTATTGAGCAGTCAAAATTAGAAAACACAAAAAAGCCGATAAATAAAGCATATAACAAAACTATATGTAAATTTCAAGATTAAATAAAATTGTGATGAGTGGTCTCCTAAGCAGGAGGTCATTTTCCTAAGCAAGAGGCGGCCTTTTGTAGTAAAATATTAATAAATGCGGATATAGCTCAGCTGGATAGAGCGACGCTCTCCTAAAGCGTAGGCCTGGCGTTCGAATCGCCATATTCGCACCATTTTGCCTTTATTTAAGCGGATTTTTCCGCTTTTTTGTTTACCATTTTTAGATTGGAAATGTATATCTTTGATATGAAAATTCAACTTCTTTTTCTACATAAAACCAAATAAATAGCAAGGTTCGGATGCTCTTATTGAATCCGAACTTTTTAGTGCCGTTTTTGGGGTCATCTAATGAGTTTCTAATAGCCATTTAATAGGACCCTGTGGCACAGGACGTATCAAACGATACGTCACGTGCTAATAAACATCATTCAATCACCGCTCAAAGTGGCTATTAGAAGCTGTAATAAATCAGGATCTTGCTTGATTTTTTCAAGTACTTTATCTATGTCGACTTTCTTATTTGCCTGTGGAACATCAACATAGTTTTCTATATGTTGCTTGTAAAAACTGTCCTCAAATTTTTGTGCGTTTACTCTTCGGTCTTCATCTAAGATGTGACTATATAGATCCATGACCATATCTGCTTGAGAATGCCCAGTATCTCCTTGGGTTGCTTTTATATCGCCATTGTTTAATTTCAATTTATAGGTTGTACTAGTATGGCGCAAAGAATGAAAGACAACGTGGGGAAGTCCAGCTTCTTTTTCTAATTTGGATAGGCCTTTACGAATAATACTTCCATCACACGGAATCCCATTTGGCTGACATATTACAAGATTATAATCATGATAAGCATCTCCATAGGCTTCCTTATATTTACTTTGATCTTCTTTCCATTGTTTCAAGAAACAAGCTAATGTATTTGGTAACCATATTTTTCGTACACTACTATCTGTTTTAGGAGTTTTTAATATCAGTCTTGTTGCATTTTTTTTCTTTTCAAATTGAGGAAAGATGAATAGTACATCTTTATTGTTCAATTTTTCAATGGCATCCGTACGGGCACGTTCTAATTGTTGTTTTATATAAATGTGTGTATCTCCACACGCAAAATCCTCTTCGCTAATATGCACATTGTCCCAAGTCAAACCTAGCACTTCGCCCATTCTTAAAGAACAGGCAAATGCGAGTTGAATGGCAATGGATAGTTTTGGATCTTCACAAACTTCAAGTGCTTTGGCAATCTGATTGGCTGTCCATATTTCTCGCTTTTCATAATCATGCTTGGGCGTATCCACTTTTAAAAATGGATTATTGGAAATATATTCCCATTTTACCGCAACATTAAATGTACATCGTAAGATTCTATGGACTTCAGCAACAACACGAGTGGATACTTTTCCTGTCTTCTTTGTATTTTCACTTTCTTTTAGATTTGCATAATATTGCTCAATGGTTATCGGACGAATTTCATCCAGTTTATAATGCCCTAAATATGGAGAAATATATGTTGTAAATAAAGCCGTATTCTTTTCCATAGTAGATATTGACCATTTATTGCATCCATATAGATCAACATATGTTGGCCAGAATTCATTTAAAGTCGTAGTACTTGGTGCAATAAAGGTTCGATTGGCTTGTTGTAATTCAACTTCTGCCTTACGTTTCCTAGCTTCCCGTAATGTTCTAAAGGACTCCCATTTTTGTTTTTGCTTTCCATATTTATCCGTATAATAATAAACTACATTGTATTTATCCTTTCGTTTTTGTATGGATGCCATACTATTCACCACTCTCAATTTCTAATAGTTTCATCAACAATTTCTTACGAATATTTTTATCTTCACTAAGTTGTTTTACTAAATCCACAGCATCTTTTTTGTCTTTATCAGGCAATTCTTTTTTCATAGATTTTGTGAATTCTTTGTTTATCTTTACAGCTTTTTCTTTTGCGGTTAATCCACTGTAATCAAAAGAAATATTACTATGCTCATAATAATAAACATCACGATAACTTCTTCCATCTACGTAAACTTTGTTGGAAAAAGCTTTTAAACCCATTAAAGTATGTCGAGGTAGTTTTAATTTATCTGTGGTTAGGCGCATATGTTTTAACATAAGTCGATCATCATAGGGGGCAATGCCATGTGTAGTAAACATAAGTGATTCAGGATTTGTATCAAAATGATAAATTGAATTGCAGCGCTTTTTCCATTGAGATAATAATTCATATAAAGCATCTGGAATGTGAATAAGTTCTTGTTTCTCTTTATAATAATGTACATTCACTGTTCGAGTTGATGGTTCATTTGAATATTCTTGAATGATTTGTTGTTTTGGAATCAAACCAACAGAAGATCTTGCCAATCTTCGTAGACTTTTGTTTGAACGAATATAGGCACCACCTTTACCTTTATAAAAATCTGACCAGGAAAGTCCTACTACATCAAAAACATTTAAGCCTGTCGCAAATATAATTTGCATGATGACATATAGTTTTTCTTCTTTACATCCTTCAAAAATCTGAAGCATGGTTTCATATGTCCAATCCACTGATTTCTTTTCTTTTTTGTGTGTAGATGGATTTGTGATATGAATACTAATAAAAGGATTGGAATCCATAATACCTAATTGAATCGCATGATCACATGTTTCCGATAATAGTAATTTACATGACCTTATTGTTTTGGTAGATAACCCTTTTTTGGATCTCACACTTTGAGTTGCACCTATTTTTTCAATTAAACTTTGCGCGTAATCTACATTGATTTCTGAAACATGGGTTGTTCCAAGATGAATTAGTAAATACGTTTCAAAATTTTTAGTTGCTTCTCTATGCTTATGAATATGTTCAACAAAGTATGGATCATTTAGCCAATC
Organism: Holdemanella sp. MSK.7.32; assembly: GCF_024460475.1. Classification (GTDB taxonomy): domain Bacteria; phylum Bacillota_I; class Bacilli_A; order Erysipelotrichales; family Erysipelotrichaceae; genus Holdemanella. Next base: position 9,357 of record NZ_JANFYN010000010.1, read on the forward strand.
TTTCATTACATCTACAAACAAACTATCTGGGGAAAACATACATGTCTCACCATCTAATAATTCTTTTCGTTTAGCTGCATCTTCATAATTATCGAATATTTCTTTGATTGACTTTATTTCCTTTGTAGGTGTGACTACTTCGTAAGTAATTTGATATTTCTTTCCCAATTTTAAAATTACAGCCATCCCTCATTCCTCCTTTATTGTTGACTGTCAAACCATTGATCAAAGGATTCTTTGTTAATACGAAGTAATTTGCCAACACGAATTACTTTAAACAACCCTTTTTTTGTTAAGTCATAGGCTGCTGTTCTTCCAATGCCAAGTATTTCCATGATTTCAGCAACGGTATATGTTTTCTTTTCGCATATAACAGGTTTCATCGCTTTGTTCCTCCTCACTATAAAATTTTTGAAATTTAAATTCTCACCTACAAAATAAAAGGAAGCAGCTGGGAAAGGGCTGCTTCCATAAGGAAAGGGAACATAACCAAAGCTATTTTCTTTGGTTATGTAAACGTAAATCTAGACTGATTTTTATTTTTCGATCAATCGCCATCATATCTAATCTACCAATAGTGGCTATTTTCTTTAACAATCTACTTTTATCAATGACACGGATCTGTTCACACATGACCATAGATTTGTATTTCAATCCAATACCTTCTGGTAATAGATGGTGTGTTGGTAAATGATGTTTTGTATAGATTTTGGAAGACAAACAAGCAACAATGGTTGTTGGACTATATTTATTACCACGATTGTTTTGAATAATCACAACTGGTCGAACTTTACCTTGTTCTGATCCAGATGCATCACTTAAATCTGCTAAATAGACTTCTCCTCTTTTAACTTTCATGCATATTCACTCCTCTTATGTAAAACCGGGAGTATATCCCGGTTGATGCTTAAAAATAAAATATTTATCGTGTTTTCTATTTATCACCTGATTACCCGAAAACAAAGGAATCCTATTAGACAAGATAGTTGCTAATTATCTTTCATTGGCATCGCACCAACCCATATTACGCTTGAGCCTGTCGCTAGAAGTATCATTATCTTATATATTGTCATGGCACAATCAGCAAAATTGTTTATCAATCTAAAGTATCATCGCTCGCTAAAAACATCATCGCGCAGTAGTGAAATAGCTCGAATATATAAGTGTTGTATCTAATAGTTGTTATGTTGCTTTCAAAGAGCTACTAGGAAGATTACATATCTCCCTTCACTAGATAGTCCTTGAAATCGTGAATTATTAGCCTCTCTTTTTACATTTTTTTGAGAATTTTTCGATTCTTTTATAAACTGCGTTATTTGTCATATGTAAATCTTCAGCAATTTCCCATACACAATACTTGTTTTTCAGCATTACAATAATTTTCTGCATGACAGGATCACACTTTTTCAAATGCTTATAAACAACGGCATCGTTTACTCCGTTTAGTACGTCTTCCCATGTATATTCACTTATACAATCTTCAGAAGGTTCATTTAGAAAGAATTTTACTTCAGTTGGTGACTCATTACGGTGAAAGCTGCGATTTTTGTTGAAATCAAAATCATCTAGTTCTCGAAGGTGCTGAATCTTCCATTCTGGAAATCCTAATAATCGTAGTAAGTTTTCTTCTTTTTCTTTTGCCTCTAAATACTTTTTCTTTTCGTAACCATAGTTATACATTTATTATTCCTCCTTTTGTGTGAAGGAGAAACAATTTCCCCTTCACTTGAAAGTCCACAAAAAAGGCTTTTTTTAGCCTTGAAAGGGATAAAAAAAACAGATCAACTGTCTGAAACAGAGATCTGTACCAATTCGTTGTATTTTCAAATCTATTCTCTTTTCAAAATTGAAAAGAGTTAGGAGGACTTCGATTCTTTACCATTAACATTATTAGAACACTGTATATGCATTGCAGCAATGGTTATATATTTATAAACTATCAATATAATTTAAAATGTTTGATAAAAATCTTCAAAAAAGTAAAGATTTCCTTCAAACTGATTACTAGAAAAGGTATAATGAATTCGTATATGCGAGGTTAACGATATGAAAGTAAGCTACAATAATTTATTTAAGCTTTTGATTGATGCGAATCTAACAAAAACAGAGTTTGCAGAAAAAATAGGATTATCTTCAGGAACACTAGCTAAATTGTCTAAAGGACAAGCTATTTCTATGGATAAATTGATTGATATTTGTGATTATTTCAACTGTACATTTGATGATGTTGTAGAAATTATTCCTAAAGATGAACGAGGTGAATAAGTACAATGGATATAAATACACCATATAGAACAATAACAAGAGAACAATTTCTTTTTCATGAAATGAGAATTGTTGCTAGACTTATCAAAGAAGGAAAATCAGATGAACAGATCATTCAGGAAGTTGCAGAGAATAATTTATTTCAATATCCAACCGAAAGAATGATCAAAAATATTACACAAGTTTGCTTAAACCGTTTTAATAAAACAAATAGTCAAGAATTGATCGACATTGTTGCCAATGATTCAGCTGATGCTGCCAAACAGGCTTGCCTGTTTTTGATGATGAATTATTACCGATTGGTCTATGAATTTATGATTACCGTAATTGGTGAAAAATATAGAACGAAAGATACTTCTTTCACAAAAATGGATCTGAATTCTTTTTTCACTCGTCTTCAAGAACAAAATGATGTAGTTGCTTCTTGGAGTGATGCAACAATTGGAAAGTGTAAACAGGTTTTAAAAAAGACTTTAGTTGAAAATGGATATCTGGATAATTCAAGATCTGAAGTATTAAATCCGGTACTTCTGGATTTCAGAGTTAAAGAAGCTATAGAAAATACAAATAAGAAAGAAGCATTGATCGCATTTGGATGCTTGTAAGGAGGTCACAATGTCAGATATTACAGAAAGATTAGATCATTTAAAAAAGACAATTCAAGAAGATGACTTTCTTCAAGGAAAAGGTTTAAGTAATGAAGTTAACATTCGAATGTTTTGTTACAGTCCAAAAGATGAAATGGCTGTACGCAGTTTTGCGGAAAGATTGGAAAATGAGCAATTAAAATGTAAAGTTCAAATCGTTGATTTGTATGAAACATTCTTATCTATATGTGAAGATATGGATATTCTAGAAGGCATTCCTGAAATGGAACAAGATGATGGTAAAGAATTCTTAGAAGAACAACTTACAAACACAATAGATGCTAAGGTGTTCTCTGAAAAAATTGTCAATAAGTTTTCTAGTGATAAAGATTTACTGCTGATTACAGGGGTTGGAAAAGTATTTCCATTCATGCGTGTACATGCCCTGTTGAATGCTTTACAGGAAGATATGAATGACAAACCAATTGTTGTTTTGTATCCTGGAACGTTTGATGGTCACTATGTTAAATTATTTAATCAATTAAAATCAAATGAATATTATCGTGCTTTTAACATGATTTAAGGGAGATCAAAGTTATGGAAATCAAGAAGATGTTTAAAGACGACATCGATCGTACAATTAATGGTGTCGTTCAGGTAGAACAGGAAAAAGAAGATGTTGTTAAACAGGAAGTTAAAGAATATGTTGTAACAACAGAGTTGAAGAAGCATTTTACAAAATTCTTTAATGAATATAGTGAATCCTTTGATACACCTACAGATAATGTAGGTGTATGGATCACTGGTTTCTTTGGAAGTGGTAAATCTCACTTTTTAAAGATGCTTTCTTACTTACTTGAAAATAAAGAAATTGATGGCAAGAAAACAGTTGATTATTTTGAAGAAAAATTTGATGATCAATTGTCCTTCATGAATGTTCAAAAATGTGTGCAAGTGCCAACTGAAACAATTCTTTTCAATATTGATGTAGAAGGATCCGTACAAAAAGATGACACGGCTGTACTTAGAGTATTTGCCAAAGTTTTTTATGAGCATTTGGGATTCTATGGAAAAGACTTAAGACTTGCCAAACTTGAACAATATATTTCCAACCAAGGTAAGATGGATTCTTTCAAAGAAAGCTTTAAGAAAATTCGTGGTAAAGAATGGGAAGAAGCTAGAGGTACATACAATTTCTTTAAAAAAGCTGTTATTCAAGCTGTTGTTGAATGTGGTGCAATGAGCGAGGAAGATGCTGCGTTATGGTTTAATGATAAAACACCTGTAGATTATTCTGTCGGTCAATTAGTGGACGAAATTAAAGCTTATGTGGATTCAAAACCAAAAGGATTTCGTTTACTATTCATGATTGATGAAGCAGGTCAATATATTGGTACAAATACAAGTATGCTTTTGAACTTACAATCTTTGATTGAAAAGTTGGGTTCTGTTTGTCGTGGTCAAGTTTGGATCGTAGCTACTGGACAAGAAGCATTGGATGAAATGATCAAAGTCCGTACGGATGAATTCTCACGTATCATGGCTCGTTTTGCGATTCGTTTAAGTCTGACTTCCTCTTCTGTTGGTGAAGTCATTGAGAAACGTTTGTTGACTAAAACGGAGGAAGCGAATGAAGTCTTAGATGGTGTGTATGAAAACAATGAGAATGTATTAAATAATCTGTATGCTTTTGATACAGATGTAAAGGATTTGAAAGGTTATACTTCTGAAGATGAGTTTGCTCGTATTTTCCCGTTTGTGCCTTATCAGTTTACAATCATGCAGAAAGTATTCAATGAAATTCGTAAACATGGTCATGCTGGCAAACATCAATCCAGTGGTGAAAGATCCATGTTAAATGGATTCCAAGAATCTGCACAGAATGTTGAAGATAAAAATGAATTAACATTGGTTCCAATGTATGCCTTCTATGATACATTGCACAGCTTTTTGGATACTTCTGTACGTTCTGTTATTGAAAGAGCAGAAAGAGCTGCCAATAATGGAGATGGATTAACTGTTGAGGATGTAAATTTATTGAAGTTACTTTATTTAGTTCGTTATATTGATGATATTAAATCCAATATTGAAAACCTGACCATTTTAATGGCGGATTCTATTACCGTAGATAAGATTGTTTTAAGACAACAAGTAGAAGAATCTTTAAATCGTCTTCAAAAACAGAATTATATTGCACGTAATGGAGATATCTACCAGTTCTTAACAGATGAAGAACAGGATATCGCACGTGAAATCAGCAATCAGAATATCGATGCATCTGCTGTAATTAGTCAGGTATGTAAAACGATTTTTGATGATATTTATACAACAAAGAAATATAGATATTCGAAGAATGATTATAATTTGGACTTTGATTTCGATAAAACGGTTGACAATCAGAATCATGGTAATACAACTGGTGGAATGAAACTTCGATTTGTGACCGAAGCTTTTGATGATGCCAGTGATTTGAAGTTAATTGCAGATTCAAAAGGATATGAGGCAATTTGTAAATTATCTACTGAATATAAAATCTTTAATGATATTGAAAATGCATTAAAGATTGATAAATTCATTAAGCAAAAGAATGTCAATCAGTTGCCGGAATCCATTCAGGCAATTATCACAAATAAACAAAAAGAGGCACGTCGATTATTGTCTGAAGCAAAAGATAAAATCAGCGATGCGATTATCAAAGGTAAGTTCTATATCGATGGTGAAATTGTGTCTATTCCTGGTACTTCTGCAAAGACAGTACTAGATAAAGCACTAGAAACATTGGTAGAACATACTTATTCTGGGATTACGTTAATTGATACGCCTGTTAATACAGATGCAGATATTCGAAATATTTTAAGTGGTAAATCTGTTAGCTTAGATGGAATGGAACCGGATAAAGGTGCCATGGAAGAAGTTTATAGATACTTAGAAAAACAGGCTGCAGCTAAAATGCCTACCTCTATGGCCGATATTCAATCTCGTTATCAGAATATTCCATATGGTTGGAAAGAAATTGATATTGCCTCTGTTATCGCAAGATTGATTCAGGCTCAAAAAATCACAATCAAACATTCTGGAGAAACGATTCAACCGAATGACTACCGATTGGTTGATTTCTTACGTAAGAAATCAGAAACAGGATTTACACAGGTCTCTATTCGTGAAACGATTCCTGCTCAGAAGATGAAAACGGTTCGAGATATCTTAAAAGAATATTTTGAAGTTATGGATGTTCCTAGTGATGAAGATGGATTAGTCGCATTTATCACAAAAGAATTCAATACCGAAAGATTCAATCTTGAAGATATGGACAAGAAGAACAATATGGTAATGCATCCGGGTTCTCATGAAATCAAGGAAGCTTTAAAATACATTAACAAAGTTCTTTTAGCTCAAAACGATAATATTGCTCTAGTTAATACAATCTGTGATTTAGAAGATGACCTATTGGATACAAAGGATGATATGATCAATGTTAAAAACTTCTATCAGTCACAAATCAAACTTTACGATAATGCATTAAATTTAAAACACGATGTCATGGATTATGAAAAGGATTATTTGTACGAAATTCCAGCTATTAAAGATGCGATTGAAAGAATCAATGATATTACTAAGATTTCAAATAATTTCAAATATAATCGTATTCCAGAATTAAATGATTGTATTTCCACTATCCAGAATGAAAGAAATAAAGTAGTAGATGCAAAAAAAGCAGAATTGAATGATTTGGTTGATTCTTGTTTAAATGAAGTGCATTTAAAGGCTGACAATGAAGATAAATTAAAAGCAGAATTAAGCAATGCGATCCATCAGTTTGATTCCAGAAAACAGGAAATCAGTCGTTTAAATAGCCTGGTACAATTAGATGCCAAAAAGAACACAATTACTGCTTTAAAAGATAATATTATAAATAAGATGGATCGTATCTTAAATACTACCGATATTCATGTTGATCCTGTACAGCCAGTAAAACCTGTAAAAGCTAAAAAAGTACGTCAGGTTCAACGTGCAGTTGTATTTAATCAGGCTAATTTATCAAGTAAAGAAGATATTGATCGTTATGTTCAAAATATAAAAAATAAATTATTAAGTTATCTGAACGACGATGATGAAATTCAGATCAAGTAGGAAGGAGCTAGATTATGAATAAAAATGCGATAAAAAATTATGCCGTATGGGCACGTACTGAATTAATGAAACAGGTTGCGCAGAAAGCATATGAATATGGTGTAACAGAATCCAGCCTTCCTGACTATAATACGGATAAAGTCAATGGCATACTTCTTTCTAGTGTTGAAAAGAAACAATTAAATGAATTGATCCGTGAAGTAAAAAAGAATGGTTATGAACATGTCATTGAAGAAGTTGCCTATACTTGGTTTAACCGTTTCATTGCCCTTCGCTATATGGAAGTAAACAATTATCTTCCACAAAGAATCAGAGTCTTTACCAATGATAATAATGAATTCAAACCGGACTTGTTAACAGATGCCATTCATGTAGAATTAGACGGCTTAGATAAACAGAAAGTATTTGATTATATTGAAGAAAACAAGCAGGAAGAACTATATAAATATCTCTTACTGACTTTATGTAATGATATGAAACAGTATCTTCCAGATATGTTTACTTCCATCAAGGACTATAAGACATTATTATTTCCAGATAACTTATTAAAAGAAGACAGTGTATTAGCTAAGTTAATAACGGATATTGATGAAGACAGCTGGACAGATCAGGTTCAGATAATTGGCTGGTTATACCAATACTATAATTCGGAATTAAAAGATATCGTCATGAAAAAGAAGAACTATACAAAAGACGACATTCCAGCTGCTACACAGTTGTTTACACCGGATTGGATTGTTCGGTACATGATAGAAAACTCTTTGGGAAGATTATGGTTAGATGGTCATCCAGACTTTGATCATTCAGAATGGAAATATTATCTTGCGGAAGCTAAGCAGGAACCTGAAGTTATTGAGCAATTAAATAAGATAAAAGAAGAACATGCAAAGCTGAAACCTGAAGATATTAAAGTCATTGATCCATGTATGGGTTCAGGACATATCTTAGTGTACGCATTTGATGTATTGACGGATATCTATAGAGATGCAGGTTATTCAGATCGAGATGCAGCAAAATCCATTCTTGAAAATAACTTATATGGATTAGAAATTGATGAACGTGCGTACCATCTTGCCTATTTTGCGTTAATGATGAAAGCAAGATCCTACAATAGAAGAATTCTGAATAAAGAAACGAAATTTAATCTAGTAGAAATCAGAGAACCAATGAATACACTAAAACCAGAATTTGAACAATACTTAGATAACTATACGGACTTAGCATATTACTTAGTTAATGTATTCCAAGATGCCAAAGAATTTGGATCTATCTTGAATCTGGATTGTACAGTAGAACAATTAGATAATCTGAAAAATCATCTAGATGAATTAAAAGAAGAATCCATCAACGAGGATTTAGTAGCACAATCAGAAATCAGTGAATTAAATGACCTATTAAAGCCATTAATCAAACAAGCTAAATTATTAGTACAAAAATATGATGTTGTGGTAACAAATCCTCCATATATGGGAAATGGATATATGTGTGCGAACGTATCCAAATATATTCAAGATAATTTTGCTAAAGGAAAAAGTGATTTGTATTCGACATTTATTTTAAAAGGAAAATCATTACTTAAAGTAAATGGTTATTTATCTATGGTTACAATGCAATCATGGATGACACTTGGAGCATTCGAAAATTTGCGTAGAGATATATGTTTAACAGAAGATATACTGTCTCTTTGGCATTTGGATGATACTTTATTAGGAATTGCATATCAAACTTCAGTGTTTGTATTTAGAAATTCTAAAATTAAAGGGTATAGTGGATGTTATGACATAGCTTCAAAAGAAGATTATTTAAATAATTCAGAAATGTATAGTGTGCTTCGAGAGCAATATATAGCTAATCAAGACTCATTTTTAGAACTAAATGGGTGTCCCATAGCTTATTCCTTAAGTGAGAAAGCTATTGAAACATATGTTTCCTCCAAAGTTCTCTCTACTGAATTAATAACTCGTGAAGGAATGACTACTGGAAATAATAGCTCTTTTTTAAGGTTGTGGTATGAAGTAAGCAATGAAAAGCGAGAGAAGAAGTGGTTTCCTTACAACAAAGGGGGAGATTTTAGAAAATGGTATGGTAATAATGATTATTATGTAAATTGGGAAAATGATGGATATTTAATAAAAAATTTTAAGGATAATAATACAGGCAGAATAAGATCGCATAATTATAATAACGAATACGCATTTGATTTTGGTATAACTTGGAGTGCATTTAGTAGTAAAGGTGCTACATTTAGATATTCTGATAACAGCTTTTTGTTTGATTCTAAAGGATCGAAAGCTTTTTGTTTAAATAATAAAAATTTATATTATATTTTAGCTTATCTTAATAGTGCTGTTGGGAAAGAATATTTAAATTATTTTGCAGGAGCAAAAGATAAAAAACCTGGTCATATTTTATCATTACCTTTCATTTTTAACGATTGTTACGACGAAACGATTAATAACCTAACAGAATCTTGTGTTTTTAATTCAAAAGATGATTGGGACTCATTTGAGACATCATGGGACTTTGAAATACACCCATTAGTTAGATTGTCTTCTTGTTTATGGGATGCTACTGGTGTAGGTGCTAGTATGATGCATTATTATGGTCATTATGTTGAGTCTAGTTGTCCATTAGAAACTTGTTTCTTATTATGGCAGGGTGAATGTAATGATAGATTTAATCAATTAAAGGCTAATGAAGAAGAATTGAATAGAATCTTTATTGGTATCTATGGATTACAGGATGAATTAACTCCTGAAGTGGAGGATAAGGATGTTACGGTTCGTAAGGCTGATTTAGTTCGTGATATTAAATCGTTTATTTCTTATGCTGTTGGTTGTATGTTTGGTCGTTATTCTTTAGATGTTGAAGGATTGGCATATGCTGGTGGTGAATGGGATAGTAGTAAGTATTCTACATTTATTCCTGATGCTGATGATATCATTCCTATTTGTGATGAAGAGTATTTTGAAGATGATATTGTAACTCGTTTTGTTGAATTTGTTGGAGTTGTATATGGATCGGATACCTTAGAAGATAATCTTAGTTTTATTGCGAATGCATTAGGTGGTAAAGGTACTCCAAGAGAAGTATTACGTAATTATTTCTTAAATGACTTCTTTAAAGATCATTGCAATACATATCAGGTAACTGGTTCTGGTAAACGTCCTATTTATTGGTTGTTTGATAGTGGTAAGAAGAATGGATTTAAGGCTTTAGTTTATGTTCATAGATATGCACCGGATTTAATTGCAAGAATGAGAACTGGATATATACACCCTCAACAGGCTCGTTATAGAACACAGGTAGAATTGTTACAGAGTCAAATTGATGATGCTTCTAGTACGAGTGAAAGGGTTAAATTATCTAAACAATTAAAGAAGATTAATGAACAATTATTAGAATTGAATAAGTATGAAGAAGTTGTTCATCACTGGGCAGATAAGATGGAACCAATGGATTTGGATGATGGTGTAAAAGCGAATTATGCTAAATTCCAAGAATTGTTGGCAAAGATAAAATAATGAATTCAAATATGATTAAGAGTCAGCATGTTGTTCCTAGAGCCTATTTGAAATTGTTTGAAAATTCTAATAATCGTGTTTTTGCTTATAACTGGAGAAGCAATTTATATGCTGAGAAGATAATTGAAAAAGTTTGTGAACATAATTATACGTACGAAGTATCTAATAATGATGTCGATAATGTATTGGAAATTGCATTATCCAAATTAGAAACAAAGTTTATGCCATCAATTCATAAAATACTTGATTATGTAGATAAAGGAACGTTAAATAGAAGTTGTATTGATTCAGAAATATGTTACAAGTACATAATGTTGCAGTATATGCGTTCTGATTCAGGTCGTGTATTAATGGGAAGAGCAATGTCTAAATTAAGCCCTTTAGATCATCATATTAGTTTAGATGAAATAGCACAAAATAAAGACAAAGATCAAATTTTTAATACTAGATTTAAAAATGAGAAAGAATTAGAAAGAATATTGAACTTATTTTATTATCTTGATCATCCTTTAATTAAAGTAGGAGTGAGTAAAGAAAGAAAATTTTTAACGTCGGATAATCCGGTGATTGCATTATATCTACCTAATGACGGTTTAGCGTTAAAATTGATTTTGCCCATATCGCCTAGAGTCTGTTTATATTGTGCAAGTTTAGATTTTGAGAGGATTTATCAAAATGAACAAGAATCTTTTCCGTATGAAATAAATAAAGATTTAGCAATTAAATATAATCAATCAATTATAAATGTATCGAACTATTGGATTATTTCACAAGATAGGTTTGATATTATTGATTGGAATTCTATATATAATCGTAGAATAAAATAAAACTAAGGAAAAATAACTAAATACAAATTAGTTTCTTACATCAAAAAGTATAAATATTAAACATATAGTAACTAGATAAACTATCATGAGCGAAAGAGGTGAAGAAATGAATACAGATAATGAATTATTAATAAAATTAGATGCTTTGATTTCCAATTGGGAGGATGAGACAGTTGAGTTTAAAGAAGCCAATAATGATTATGATAAGGATAAAATTGGTAGATATTTTTCTGCTCTTTCTAATGAAGCAAATTTAAGAAATGTACAATGCGGATGGTTGATTTTTGGTATTAAAGAAAAAGGTAAAAAGATTGTTGGAACCAATTACAGAGAGAAAAAAGGTCTTGATACGTTAAAACATGAAATTTCATTGCAAACAACGGGTGGTATTTCATTTGTTGAAATTTATGAAGTTGAAAAAGAAGATAAAAGAATAATTATGTTTCAGATACCTGCTGCAACAGCGGGTATTCCTACAGGTTGGAAAGACCAATATTATGCTAGGGAAGGAGATTCTCTAGTTCCACTATCATTAGAAAAAATGGATCGTATTCGTCAACAGAGTAATCGAGATTGGTCAAAATTGTTTGTAAAGGGTGCAACAATTCATCATCTAAATAAAGATGCAATTAGCTTAGCTAGAAGCAACTATAAGGAGAAGATGCAAAAGCCACATATTTCTCAAGAAATTGATTCTATGAGTGATGAAGAATTTCTGATGAAAATGAAACTTATACAGAATGGTCGTATTACAAATGCTTGTATGCTGTTACTAGGGAATGAAGATTATGATTACTTATTTGATTACACGCCTGAAGCAGCATGGAGACTATATGATTCTAAAAGTAACATTAAAGATTATGAAATCTTCAAAATTCCATTTATTACATTGAGTGATCGTATTTTTTCTCGAATTCGCAATTTAACATATCGGTATATGCCGAATCAATTAACCTTGTTTCCTTTAGAAACGAAACAATATGACATGTGGCTTTTAAGAGAGCTTATGAATAATTGTATTGCTCATTCTAACTATGCATTAGGAGGAAGAATTAATGTGGATGAAGAAGAGGATGAAATCACCTTAAGAAATCCTGGTTCTTTTCTACCTGGCAGTATTGAAGTGGCTCTCCAAAAAAATTACACACCTCCATTTTATCGAAATCAGTTGTTAGCTGAAACAATGATGAAATTCAATATGATTGATACACAATCTATGGGAATACGTAAAGTATATAAGATCCAACAAGAAAAATATTTCCCTATGCCTGATTACAATTTGTCGGTAGGTAATCAAGTTGGAGTTACTGTATATGGTAAAGTATTGGATGAAAACTATACGAAACTATTATTTGAACATTCGGAATTTGATATTCAAACTGTCTTTTTAATCGATCAAGTCCAAAAGCATCATACAATAACAAATGAACAAGTTAAATATTTAAGAAAATTACAGGTTATTGAAGGAAGAATGCCGAATATCTATCTTTCTGCTGACATCGCAAAGACTTTAGAAAAGAAGGAACAATACGTAAAAAATAAAGGGTTTGATGATGAATATTATCGGAATCTAATTGTTAAATATCTCCAAGAATATGAGTCTGGGACAAGAAAAAATTTCAGAATTCTTTTAATGGATAAATTGCCAGATAATCTTGATGAAAAACAAAAAGAGAACAAAATTCGAAATTTATTATATTTCTTGCAGAAAAAAGGAATTATCGAGTGTGCTGAAAGAAAATCTAAAAATTCTATTTGGAAGCTGAAAGGTAAAGATTGATTTTATAAATTTGACTAAATTATATATTAAAAAAATTTAGTCAAAAGATTAGTGAAATTCATCTGAATAAAATTTTTAAAACCTGAAAAAAGGCATATATAAAAGGAAATTTATAACTTTAGATTTGACTAAATGGAATTATTTAAAAAAATTAGTCGAATATTTAGTCAAATCTTAGTCGAAATATAGGAGGTTCGGTATGGCTATCGAAGATATAAAAAAAGAATTGGAACAAAGGTTTGCTGAACCTTTAGATGGGTTTTATAAAAGAAGGATCATATTCTGGAATGATGAAGATGGTGAATTCCTGGATGAAGTTAAATCTTTGTCTTTATCTAATGCCAGGGTATTGGTATTAGAAGAGGGGAATTTATTTGTATCAAAAAAGTTATTATCTAGTGATGATTTAATATCTAATTATCTTGTCTATAATTCAATTCATGTGGATCCTGAGCATGATTGGTTTTTAGATATTAAGCTGTATAGTGATGAATATCGTGCGGATAAGACTTCTCGTCTGATGCAGGAAATGCAGATTGTTAATACAGTTGAGTTACGTAATGCGGTAAAAGAGTTTAAAGGATTCTTTAATGCAGCAAGTCGTAGAAAAATGATTGCTTCTTTTGATGGAACAATTGATAAAAAATCGACTTTGTATATGTCTATCCTTTCTGCTATCTGTGGTGTAAAAGAAAGAAAACCAGAAGCTATTATTAAAGCTGTGATTTCAGCAGGATCTGATCTGGAAAATCCGATCAAGATGGATCTTTTAAAATACAGTGTATCGCATTTGTTCTGGTCATTAGTGCATAGTACAACCGGGTTTAATAGTTCTGAAAAGATGGATGATCTGACTAACTATGTTGTATTAAGTGCCATTTCAAGAACAATGTCAAGTGATGTTTTAAGTGGACTGGAATCCAAGTATTCGGATATTCATAGTGGATTTTGCTATGATTTGATTTTCAACTGGATTCATGGTGAAGATAAGAATTCCTTCAGAAGTATTGCGGATTATGTGACAGGTAATCTATCACTGTTGGATCGTTTCAATTCGTTTGAAATCAAAGATTTGGTGGGAACAGATGTATTACCTGTTATTGATGAAGTCATTCTTTCTAAATTGATGTATGGTATTTCAAATCGAACAATTGATAGTGATTCTGTTATTCGGATTGTTGAAAAACGCAGAACTTCAGCCTGGTATGAAGACTATACCTATTTCTATGAAGGTATCTACCAGGTTGCACTTATGAATCAGTTCTATGAATCTTATTTGAATAGTTTCCATCATGTAGAAGCCAAAGATATGTGGAAAGCTTATACTAGTGATTATTATCAGATGGATACATTCTATAGGAATTTCCATATTGCATTCTCTACTTGTTTACAGACACTGCATCCTTCTTTAGACGATGCATTCAAAGATCTAGCCGATTATGTTGAAAAGGAATACAAGAACTGGTATCTGGATCAATTATCTTCTAACTGGAATAAAGTGATTGAAACTGATTTAGGAAGTACTGGAAAGATAACTGGAATTGCTCAACAGACAGATTTCTATCGAGATGTTGTTAAAAACATAGATGGAAAAGTATTTGTCATTATATCGGATGCGATGCGTTACGATGTAGCGCATTCATTGGCTAAACAATTAGAGATTGAAACAAAGGCAGATGTTGAAATAAGTGCTCAACAAGGTATCTACCCTACAATTACAAAGTATGGTATGACAGCTTTGTTACCACATAAAACGTTAGAAGTTGTTGAAAAAAATGGTACAACAAAGGTACTTGTAGACGGTCATTCAAGTGAAATGAGTGATCGTGATGGTATTTTAAAGTCTTACAGTGAAAACAGTGTAGCTTTAAGATATAAAGATATCATTTCCATGAAACGAGATGACAGACGTGCAGCTGTTAAAGGCAAAGACATCATTTACATCTATCACGATACGATTGATGCTTCGAGTCATAACGATGAAAGTTCTGTATTTGATGCCTGTGAGAAAGCAATCAATGAAATCAAGAATCTGGTGAATGTGATTTGTAATGAGCTTCAGGGTCTGAATGTCATCATTACATCTGATCATGGATTCTTATATACATACAAGGAATTAACGGAATCTGATATGATGGAACGCTCTTCTTTCAAGAAAGATATCATCGAGCAGGGCCGTCGTTATGTTCTTACAGATAATTCTGCAAATCCTGACTTCTTAATGTCGGTAAAAGGAATCTATAATGATTCAGACATGCTTGGATTTGCCCCTAGAGAAAATATACGTGTGAAAGGTGCCGGTGGAAGTAAGTTTGTCCATGGTGGTATCAGTTTACAGGAAATGTGTGTACCGGTCATTACATATAAGTATCTGAGATCTGGATATAAGGCATATAGAATCAATAAAGATAAGTATGATGCAAAACCTGTAACGATAGCATTGTTATCTTCAAACCGTAAGATCAGCAATATGATTTTTAATCTGAGTTTCTATCAGAAAGAACCAGTAAAAGATAATTATGTAGCATGTACATATATTGCTTATATTACAGATTCTGTTGGTAATGAAGTCAGTGACAAACAAAAGATTATTGCGGATAAAACAAGTACGATTGCAAAAGATAGAGAGTTTAAATGTACATTTAACTTGAAATCTCAGAAATTCAGTAATACAGAAACATATTATCTTGTGACTGTAGATGAAGAGGGAAAACAAATTCCAATCAAAGAAGAAATGCAAATTGATATTGCGATGGCAATCGATGAATTTGATTTCTTTAGCTAGTTATAAGGGCGTTATGCCCTTTCTATGGAGTGTTTGGTAAATTTAGTTAGGTTCAAATCCTAACCATTCCTAATAAATATAATCATTTTATGAAAAGAACGGAGGACTAGTATATGTATTTTGACACGTTAAATAATGAGCAACAGGTGTCTTATCTAATTAAGCCTATAATCGAGGTTCTGCAAGAGGCTGGAGGTCAATTAGAACGTTCTGAGATAAGAGATAGAATTAGTGAAAAAGATGAGCATATTGCTGAATTTGAACAGAAAATTTATACATCTAGTAAGTCTGGTAATCAATATAAGAGATTTGATTTTAAATTCAATTTTGCACTAAAGGAATTAAACTATGTTGGCTTCTTAATGTATGAAAAGTATAAACCTCTTGTTACTTTAACAGAAAAAGGTTTTGCTGTAGATTTAGATCATTTTGATGTTGAAACAGAGGTGCGCGAAAAGGCAGCGATTTATTGGGAAGAGAATTCCGCAAAAAATAAAGATAAAAAAGTACAAAAAGACGAGATAATTAATGAAGATATTGAAGAGGAAAGTAAATCTAGTGAGGATGATGTTCTAGATGATGTAAAGATTAAACTTCAAAGTGCCATTGCTAATATGTCACCAAAAAAATTTGAACAGTTTTCTCGTGCATTGCTTACAAAAATGGGGGTCCAGTTCACAGATAAGGGAGTACAAATTTCAAATGATGGTGGTATTGACGGCTATGGGTATCATACAGACGATGATGATTTCAGAACAACTCGTGTTGTGATTCAATGTAAAAGATATAATTCTGGTGCAGTGAGTGAGCCAGAGATTAACCAATTCTTAGGCGCTATGAACAAATTTCAAGCTGATTATGGTGTATTTATAACAAATAGTAGATTTACGAATGCTGCTAGAATTGCAGCAAGAGAAGGAACTCCAATTACATTAATTGATGGAAATGATCTTATTCGATTGATAATAAGGTATGAATTATTTATAACTCCGGTTACTACCTATGTGTTAGATGATTTTTATAGTGAGAATTAATTGTGAAACAAAATAATGATTAGGAGGTTTTTATGGCAGATAGAGAGGAAATAAAGGAAAAGTTACGTGCGAACTTTGATGGGAAAATAGTTAGAAAAGATTTAACAAAGAAAATTAAAGAGGGAGCCAATGTTCCAGTCTATGTGCTCGAGTTCCTTCTAGGCCAATATTGTGGCAGTGATGATGAAAGTATCATCGAACAAGGAATTGAACGAGTTAAAAAGATCTTGTCCGATAATTTTGTACGTCCAGATGAAGCACAAAAGACTTTATCAGTCTTACGTGCCAAGGGGTTTTATACGGTTATTGATAAAGTGACAATTAATTTGAATATTAAAAAAGATACCTATGAAGCTGAGTTTTCTAATCTTGGCATTAAAGAAATTCCTATTTCTGAAGAATATCCGGAAAAGTATGATCGTTTATTATGTGGTGGTATCTGGTGTATTGTACAGTTGGAATATGAATATAATGAAGAAGATAAAAATTCAAATCCAATTAAAATTTCAAAGCTTACACCAATACAAATGCCACACGTAGATATTAATGAATTAAAAGAAGGACGTAAAGCATTTAGTAAGGAAGAATGGATTGATGTTTTACTTCGCTCTATTGGAATGGAGCCAGACCAATTAACCGAAAGAGAAAAATGGTTGTTGCTTCTTCGCTTAGTGCCACTTGTTGAAAATAATTATAACTTATGTGAATTGGGTCCTAGAAGTACGGGTAAATCCCATATTTATAAAGAAATATCTCCTAACAGCATTCTTGTTTCTGGTGGCCAGACAACCGTAGCTAATCTTTTCTACAACATGGGCAAACGTACTGTAGGACTTGTTGGTTTATGGGATTGTGTAGCTTTTGATGAAGTTGCAGGAATCAAGTTTAAAGATAAAGATGGAATCCAGATTATGAAAGACTATATGGCAAGTGGTTCTTTTGCACGTGGTAAAGAAGAAAAGGCTGCCAGTGCATCCATGGTCTTTGTTGGTAATATTAATCAGAGTGTCGATGTATTACTGAAAACATCTTCTTTATTTGATCCATTTCCACCTGAAATGGGTACAGATACAGCCTTCTTAGATCGTATTCATTGCTATTTACCAGGATGGGAAGTACCAAAGTTCAGACCGGATCACTTTACAGATGAATATGGCTTTATTACGGATTACTTTGCTGAATTCATTCGTGAACTTAGAAAAACACAGGAAAGTGATGCATTAGATAAATACTTTAAGTTAGGTAAAAACTTAAACCAAAGAGATACCATTTCTGTAAGAAAGACAGTATCTGGTTTAGTTAAATTATTATATCCAAATGAAGATTATACAAAAGAAGAGCTTGAAGAAATCCTCCGCATTGGCCTAGAAATGAGAAGACGTGTGAAAGAACAGTTAAAGAAGATAGGCGGTATGGAATTCTACGATGTGAACTTCTCATATATTGATAATGAATCCTTTGAAGAAAAGTATGTGTCTGTTCCTGAACAAGGATCAAGTACATTAATTCCTGAAGGTATGTGCAATCCAGGACAAATCTATACAGTTTCTACTGGTAAGTCTGGAATGATTGGTTTATTCAGACTGGAATCACAGCTTTTACCAGGTAATGGTAAATTAACGTGCAATGGTATAGGAAGTGACAGAGAAGCTAGAGAAAGTACACAGAATGCTTTTAACTATTTGAAAGCCAACAGCAATCACATCAGTCAGTCTATCAGTACAACAACGAAAGATTACATAATTCAGTTCCAGGATTTACAGGGGATTGGTATGACAAGCACATTAGCATTGCCAACATTAATTGCTCTTTGTTCTATCGCATTACAGAAACCGACAGTTAGTTCACTTGCAATATTGGGTGATATTAGTGTTAGTGGTACAGTAAATAAAGTTGAAAACTTAGCAAACACTTTACAGGTATGTTTGGATTCAGGCGCAAAGAAAGTACTTTTACCAATTACATCAGCTGTAGATTTGGGAACAGTACCACCAGAATTAGTAGGCTGTTTTAATTTGATATTCTTTAACAATGCAGAAGATGCAGTGTTTAAGGCACTAGGAGTTGAATAATAAAGGAGATGATATAGTAGTGTCATTGGATAGCAAAAAAATAGAAATACTCGCGGTAAATGCAGTAAAAGATAGCATAGTAACAACTGATTTTCTTGATCAATATATTGCGGAAAATGACAAAGAACCTTCGTGGGATGGATTTGTGTATATTTATGGCGATATTCGAAAAACAAAAGATACTCTCAAAGGAAGAATGCCAGTTCAAGTTAAAGGAAAAGAGTGTGATGATCACTCTAATAAAGAAATTTCCTATTCAATGTCAAAAGCAGATCTGGTTAATTATCTGAATGATGGAGGCTGTATATTATTTGTTGTTTATATAGGAAATAATGGATTAACGAGAAAAATTTATTATTCCATACTTACTCCTATTAAGTTAAGGCAATTATTAGTAGGAGTAAACAAGACCAAAGCAATTCATTTAAAAGAATTTCCATCAGATAAAAATCAAAAAACCACAATTTTTTTTAATGGTTTTCAAAATTGTCAAAAACAAGCAAGTTTTACAAATGGAAAATTATATAGTATAGAAGAATTAGAAAAAAAAGACGTGCTTGAAAATATTGTAATTCCATTTTCTGGTGTTGGAATTGATGATCCTCAAAAAGCTTTAATTAATAATGAAGTATATTTATACGCAAAAATAAAAGGAAGCAATATTCCGCAACCATTGGAAATCATCCCTCAAAATATACATACTCAGCAAGTTATAGAGGCAGATATAACAATAAATAACAAAAAATATTACTCAGAATATGCGCTTATAAAAAGTGCAAATGAGACATGTCTTTGCATTGGCGAAAGTTTAAAAATTTATTTTTATAAGGAAAAATCCCCTGCAAAATTAAAATATAAAAGCGCTGACAAAGTAAGAATATTAGCAAAGGATTTAGAATTTATGCTCGCTTATCTTAATGAAGGTTACTTTAAAATTGGTAATGCTAACTTTCCATTTGATTATTCGGGAATGGATACATCAAATTTTGATAAAAAATTTGAGTATGCTCGTCTTTTAAATGCTAAAGAAATAGTTGAGATGTTGGATAAATTAGGTTGTGAAGAAGATATTAATTTAAAAGAATTAAATCCTGAAAATTTAAATAACTTGAATTGTTTGATTAAATCTTTTGTGAAAAATGAACCAATATATGCACCAAATGATGAATTACCGCCTGTCATTTGCATTAATGTTGGACCATTGAGTTTCGCTGTAATCGCTGTTAAAGAAAACAAAGATAAATCATATAGATTACTAAATTTCTTTAGTAATTCTATTCATGTAGCTGTTGAAAATCCAAATAATAAAAAAGAAATGATTCCTGTATCTCAGTATTGCATACTGCATAAAGAAGAACTATTGACATTAAATAACTTAGATTATAGTGTTTTACTTCCATCATTTAAAAATATTGAAAATAATGCGATTACGTATGAAAAAGCTAATTGGTTTTTGTTGGATTTGACCAGAGCTTGTGATGAGTCGAAAGGTGAAAGAAAAGAGAAAATTTTAAATACCTGTTTAGAATTCAGCCAATGGCTTGAACAATCTCCAGATGAGGATTTGGATAAGAATATAAAAAAATTAAATGCTTTGCAAGTAATAAAACGTAAACGCAATTTTGATAAAAATGAGATTAGAACCCTATATTCTATAGCTGAAGATACAACCATATGTGAGGACTGTCGTGTAGGAGCATATGTACTTTTAGGTCAACAAACTGCTGCAGAAATACATTTTGAAAAATTATCAAAAGATCAACAAAAAAACTTTAAAACTTATCCAATTTACCATTTTTGGAATAACGGTGAAAAGAAATAAATTGGAGATGATAATTTGAAACGGTTCAATGAAGGAGATACTGTTTACTTTGTTGCTTCTTCTATCTTTGTAAGAAAAGCTAAAGTTGTACGGAATACTGGTGGATTTTGTACCATTACTTTTGATGGCAATGGCAATTGTGGTACATCTGGTACACGTGTTCGTGAATCAAAGTTGTATCGTACGGAAGAAGAAGCGAATGCTATTGTTAAACAGCATAAGGAAGCAAACAAGTGGAGATGAGGGTTTCTCCACTTTTACTTTGGATTGGCAAATACAATACCACCCATTCTTGACCTGTAGTAATCAAGAGTATAGGTGTTGGTTTGCCAGTCCTTTTTTGCATCTTCAAACGTATTGGTAATGCCATCATAATTACCATCTTGAATTGTAATGTTGTTGCCATCTATTTTTAATACTATACCAACATGGTTTTTACCAATGCCAGAGAATACAGCTCCTGCTTTAGGGGTAGTGGATCTTTCAAATTTATCTGGATGTGCTTTTAATAGTTCATCTACACAATCCCATCCATTTCCAGTAAAGCCTGGATCATATCCATACAGTTCATAAAATCTTCCCCAAGCAAACCATGTACATTGTCCATATAAGCCTGACTTGGCATATGGATTCTTTGTAATCCATGCTTCCATGTTATTAAAGTTTGGATTGGTTCCACCTCTAAATGTAATTCCAACATAGCGCATTACATGATTGACATAAGATGGATCTCCATATCCAGATACATTTAATTGTTGTTTCTTCATATCTGAAAATTGTTGTGCATTGTATTTGGAATAACCACCAAAATTAGAAAGTGCCCAATCAATATATCCAGAGCCATAATTATATCCTTGCAAAGCTAGATAGATGTGTTCTGTATCTGATGGATCTTTTACATTTGCCTTTTTAACACAATCCGAAAAGGTATGTGTACCAACATCTATGGAATACTCCGGTTCTGTAATACCATTAGGAATCCTAGGATATTTTGTATTGTATCCTGATTCACTAGCTTGCATAGGATCATTTCCTTTACCACCAGATTCCTGCATCATAATCGCTTGAAGTAAAGATACATAATCTTCTATATCGTATTCTATTGCGTATTTTCGTATTGTATCTTCATATGCAATAACTTCTTCGCTTAAAGAAACAATTTCACTATTAGATCCACCATCTTGAGCTAATACGCTGAATGTGCCAACAAACAGAGTAATCACAATCAATAAAATCAATCCCGTTCCAAAAGAAAAGAGTGTATTCAATGTGGATACACTCTTCTTAACGATATGAAATGATTTCTTTATAGCGTGTGCTGTATTTTGGACAATAGGCTTGGAAACAAATTGTTCTGTAGACTGTTTTATCTTTGAAGCATTCACTTTATTCACAACATGCTTCTTTGCCTTGGCTATATAAGAAATTCTTTGTGAATGAATATCATGACTTGATTCAAAAACAGTTTTCTTATTAGCTGATTTGATCTTATATTCATGATGTTTTTGTTTAATAAGCTTTGTAGCTCGATATTTAGATTCAATTACAGTCTGCTTAGCAGCAACACTTACACTATTTGTAGCCTGTACTTGTGGATTGGATTTAACAGGAGCATCTTCTTTTCTATCAGACTTTTTATTATGAATTGTTTGCTGTTTAATAAAATGCCGAATATTTCCTTTTGTATCCTTTGTTTTAATGGCTTGCATTTTCTGCTTGGTTTTTATATCTCTCAAATTTATCAACTCCTTTGTATGCAAAAAAGCGCCGTATTGCTACGACGCTTTTGTCTTGCTCGAAAGATGGAGCAAGGAAATACTATTCAATTATTTGTTATACTTTTTCTTTCTGCTTACAACCATTGTACCGACGGCTGCACCACCGCTGATAAACAGTAAGGCAATCCATAATGCAAGGTTGCTTGTATAACCAGTCTTCGGATTCTTATCGGATGTTCGCGGTTTGGCGCTAGCAGACTTTTTCTCAAGAGCAGAAATCGCATTTTCGATAGCCTTTGCCATCTTGTCTACTTCAGATTGCTCCGTAATATTTTTACCACGCACAACAGCTTTGACAGCGTTTTTCACACCAGAGAAATCTTTGTAGTCATCCTTCTTCAAAGCATTTGCCTTCTTAATGGCTGCATCTACCTTAGTATAATCAGCATCCTTGTATTTCAGGTCAGCAATCGCATCTTCAATTGCTTTTGCCATTTTATCCACTTCGCTCTGCTCCGTAATATTTTTATTACGGTCAACAGCATTGATAGCGGTATCCACACCGGAGAAATCCTTGTAGTCATCCTTATTCAAAGCATCCGCCTTCGTAATGGCTGCATCGACCTCGTCATAGTTCGCATCCTTATATTGCAGGTCAGCAATGGCATCTTCGATTGCTTTCGCCATTTTATCCACTTCGCTCTGCTCCGTAATATTTTTATTACGGTCAACAGCATTGATAGCGGTATCCACACCGGAGAAATCCTTGTAGTCATCCTTGTTCAAGTTATTTGCCTTGGTAATTGCTGCATCAACATTAGCGTAGTCGGCAGACTGGACACACTTCAAGGTAAAGGTTACGCTTTTACCTTTTCCACAGTCATATTTGTAGGCAACGGTGTCTTTGTCACTATCCACTGTCAACGTGTTTCCACTTACTTTCCCACCACTCCAGTCGCTTGTCTTGGAAACGTCGAAGTTTCCCGGCAAAAGAGAAAGATCAAAGGTGCGGTCATTGCCAACAACGATCTGGTAGATATTATCGTAACAATTCAGGTCATCCATATCTGTGTTGCTGACATCCAGAGAGGTCAATTGGTTATTGTCGCAGCTCAACTTAGTCAGTGCCGTATTCTTGCTGACATCCAGCGTGGTCAATTGGTTGTTGCGGCAGCTCAAATAAGTCAGTGCCGTATTCTTGCTGACATCCAGCGTGGTCAGTTGGTTGTAACCGCAGCTCAAATAAGTCAACGCCGTATTCTTGCTGACATCCAGCGTGGTCAGTTGGTTGCGACCGCAGTCCAAATCAGTCAGTGCCGTATTCTTACTGACATCCAGCGTGGTTAGTTGGTTGCTGCTGCAGTACAAATCAGTCAGTGCCGTATTCTTGCTGACATCTAGCGCAGTCAGTTTGTTTTCAGCGCACCACAAATTATTCAATGATGTAAAGTATTCAATGCCTTTCAGATTGGTGATCCTTTTGCGAAAACAATTAATTTTTTTAACTGCTGCGATTTCTGTATCACTTAAACTACTGTCATTGTTGGTATCAAATCCTTCGACAATAGTGCGGAAATTTGCATCTGGGAAGTTGTTATTGTCAATCGCAACACCTGCACTCTGAACGGCAATGCCATTTTCTCCTTCGCTACTCATCTGTGCTAGAGCTGCTTCGGATTGTGTATCCGGCATATCGCTGTTCTGCTTTTCCTGAGTTTTCTCTCCTTTTGGCTGGGATGTTTCATCTTCGGCTGCTGGTTCGACATATTTCCCACATTTTTCTGGTAAAGCACCCTTTGCGCCGCAGACAGGGCACTCTGCATTCATTGTTTCTTCCGTGCAAGTCGTTTCGCAGGTGCATTCAGGTGTTTCTTCTGTGCTGTCCTCGGCAAAAGCCGTGATTGGCACAAAATTGAGCACCATGCACTGAGCAAGCAGGATACTGAATAATCGTTTTTTCATCTAGTTTCCTCCATTTCGTTGTTCTTTGACAGCTTAAAATCGTATTTCATTTCCAGCATTGTAAACAGCTTATACATAACCTTTGTAGCAATTTCTTTAATATCCAGTGATTGAATAAAGGCAAGTACCTTTGCCTGTTCTTCCTCCGGTACACGATATACTCTCATTGATGCCGTCAAAAAGCGGCTGAGCTTGCGTTCCAATGGAAAATGAATATCACATTTTCTCGCCATATAGCTACGCATCAGTCCCGCTGTGCCGATTTCCATCTCGTAAAAGTCGCTCTCGGTATCATTGGGAAAATTTTCACCAAAAATCTGTTTCAGCTCTGCCGTGGTATGCAGGTAAATATATTCCGATGTGTCGGGCAGGGAATAGGCTTCAATGTAGATTTCCCGCAGGTTCTCATTCAGCTCGGTCAGAGTCAATTGGATTGCCGTTTCTACCGCATAGGCGTAAACTGGTGGAAGCTTGCTGTCTGCAATGCTTCTTGCCACGCCGAATTGTCCGCCGAACATCGTTTCGGTCAATTCCAGTAAAATTTTGTCCTTGGTAGGAAACAGATTCAAATAGCTTCCTCTTGCAACACCTGCTTCATCCACAATCTGACTGACAGAGGTGTTTTTATACCCCTGTTCCAGAAAGAGACGGACGCACACAGTCAGTATTTTCCTCTTTGTTTCACTGCTGTCTCTTCGCAAATATATCACCTCTCTTTAAATGTATTAGTACACATACTAATAATATCATAGCAAGTGCAAAAAAGGAAAGTAGAATTTGAAACTTTACCACCGTAAACTGTGACATTTCCGCAAGCGCTGGCTTCTTCCATAACTCACGAAACTTTATAACTACTTGAATACTACCCTCAATGGAAAAGCAGAAATTGAATTCTGCTTAGTTTAATAGGAGTTTTCTATCTCCCGGCTTTGTTGTGTTTAAGTCATACAATAATCCTTTTGGCATCTTATTTACAAACGGCACAATAGATCCACCATACTTAATCAATCCAGATCCTGTTGGTGCATTTGTGATGTATCCCATCTGTTCTTCTGAAATATTAAGAAGTCTAGCTAAATCTTCTCTATCGTTGGCAGATTGATTCAACATGACAATAAATTCAGAGTTCGACAACATGCTTGTACCTTGCTGAGAAGAGAGAAGATATTTAACATTTTGTGTAATACCCGTTGGATAGGCATCTCTTTTACGGAATTGTCTCCATGCAGATGCAAAGAAGGTAGCACTTTCTTCATTTTCAAAGATAACGTGAATCTCATCAATAAAGACATGTGTACGTTTTCCTTTTCTCCAATTTTCATTGACACGATTGATAATCGCATCCGTAATAACAAGCAGTCCCATTGTCTTTAATTGTTTGCCTAAATTAAAGATGTTGAAAGATAGGATTCTAGATTTGATATCTACATTGGTTTCATGGGCAAAGATGTTCAAGGATCCATTTGTAAATAGTTCTAGTTTGATAGCTAATGATTTAGCTTCAGGTTCGCTTTGTTCTAGCAGCTTGTTGTATAGGTGCTTTAATGTTGGAATATAGTTATTTTTCATGGCATCCTGATAAACCAAAGATACACAACGATCGATAATAGAACGATCAATAGGGGATATACCACCATGATTTGTATCTAACTGTTCAAATAAAGACATGATAAATTGAGATTTATCTGCAATCGCATTTCCACTATCTCCATATCCTTCTGACATATCCATGGCATTAATATAATCTTTACTGTTCGTTCCAATACGAATGATCTGTCCTTTCATCGCTTTAATGATTGGATCATATTCACCTTCTGGATCCGCAATAATAATATCGTCGTTCGTAGACAGAATTAAGAATTCAATTTCTTCTTTTGTAAGAAAAGATTTACCTGATCCAGGAATACCTAATACAAAAGAGTTTGGATTTTGTAATAAAGATTTGTTACAAAGAATCGGATTGTTGGTAATGGCATTTTGACCATACCAAATACCACCTTTCTGCATGATTTCATGGGCTCTAAAGGGAATAAATACAGCAGCACTTTCTGTAAGAAGGGTACGAGTGATATTGAGTTTATTAACTCCAATAGGAAGAGCTGTTTGTAAACCATCCAATTGTCTTTTTGAAAAGTAGAGTGTTTCTAACTCACAAACATATTTTCGAGCTACTGCTTTTAATGTCTCACTATCTTTATCCAGTTCTTCTAAAGAATCTGCAAGATGTACAACTGTGATGTTGCAAAGCATCATTCTTTGATCTCGCACAATTAAATCATCTAAGAATTCTTTACATTCCTTACGTTGTAGCTCCATGTCATAAGGAATAATGGCTGAAAAGTTATTGTTACGATTTTGTTTCATTTGCCAATCCGTAATGTTCTTTTCAACACCTAAGAATTTATTTTCTACTTCACGAACTGCTTCATCAGTAGGAATCGTAATAATGTCCATAGAATACATCAAGTTCTTATTTAAATCGCAAAGTTCGGATACAAACTCGTCTTTTAAAAAGCCTGGATAATTGCTTAAATAAAGAACTCTTCCATATTTACCATCAAATTCAAAATATTTGTTGTGGTATTTGCTCATTCTAGGTGTAATCAAATCTTTAAAGGAATGACCTTTTTTTGCTAAATCATTGATATCCAATGTAAATTCTTCTGTTTCATTTCGATAAAAGTCATGGAGGATCTTTAATCGTTCTTCGGCATTTAATTCAATACAGGAAGAGCCAAGTCTTGAAAATAAGGTAGAATACTCAGCGGTAATTCTGGAGAAAGTAAATCTTGCTTCTTCGATACTGTTTTTAAAGATGGTAACTGTAATATATTTTTCCTGGATAATATCATCACTTTCAGATAGTTTATCCAAAAGCATATTGTTGTATTCTTCGCGATATGGATCTAAGTTATCTTGTTTTAATGGAATCAAGATATCCTCTTTAAACTTCTTGATATCCACTTTTCGATTGTTGATAGTTATCTTTGTCATCACAGAAGAATCAAAAGAATTCAGTAAATCACTATAGCTTAAAAAGAGATTGTTTTTATCTTCTCCAGAAGCAATCTTATAGTTGATATCTAAGAACCTGTAACTCTTTGTATATTTATTACCAGATTTAAAAATACCATCCTTATAGATCGTGTCTACCGGGATGGTATCCTGAACGGTTCTAGGAATTCTTAATTTTTCTTTGTTGAGCTTTTTCAATCTTTCGTAACTTTTTATCATGTACAATCGACTCCTTTCTTGATTGATTAATGAATGGTTCAAGTATTTCATAATAAAGATTAAATGGCACATTAATCAAATTCTTTGTAGACAACGCAAAAGAAGATATTGCCATCTTCACAATATCTTCTGTATACATTCCTTGAAAACGTACGAATCCAAATGCTGCAAAAGGTGCAGCTCCAAGCATACATAGCCAACTAGTAATTTCTGTACCAAGTCTTTCTTTGAATAAAAAATACAAACCACACGCAATAGCACATGCTAGTATCGAAAAGATAGTTTGACGTAAAGATAGGCCAAGAAGTATGCTTTCGGTATAATCTCGTATTTCCTTGTTGATCTTAATTTCAAAATTAGATTTCATCATTAAAATCCTCATGAATGACATCTAGTGGAATAGAAGATGCAAATAAGATATTTTCGACAGGAATAATCAAATTTCTGCCATCACGTCGGACAACAATTTTATCCTTTTCATGTTCCACTTTATACATCAATTTTTCCGTTAATGGTAAAGTTGAAGATTCAACAATATCCAATGAATCTCCTGTTTTTAATACAACTTTGTTTAAAATATAATCTTTCATGTTACGTTCCTTTCCTACCTTGAAGGCATAATAAAAGCAGGAACAATATGCTCCTGCAGTAGTAATTAAAATAGTAATGATAAGTAATCCTGCCTTGAGTCAAGTATTCTAATAATTTCAATATTCTCTTCATTGACATTATAGAATACAAGTTGCTTAGATACGATTAAATAGCGAAATGGTGTATCTATGTCGAAACGATCTGACATTTTTGGCCCTAAATAAGGATTATCTTTTAATAATGAAATTGTATCCACAATGTTTGTTTTAAACTTTTTTGCGGCTTGATCATTATGAAACTGATTAATAATATAGTTTTCGGTATTAAGAAGGTCATCAATTGCTGCTTTTTTATAAATAATCTTCATTTTACAAACCCAACATTTTTTTGGCTTCTTCTTCTGAATAAGATTCAGTACAATTCATACCAATTTCCAATTCTTTCATTAATTTAGATAAAGCTTTTGCTTTCATCTTTTCGGCATTATCCTCAGTTACAGAAAATGGAAATCCACCTGTATTTAATACTTGTTGAAAAAATACATTTACTGCATCTGTTAAAGTTAAACCGTTTTTCGCAAAAACTTCTTCTAATTCATTCTTGATTTCTGAGTTCATGCGAATTCTAAATACATCATCTTTTTGAGCATTGATTACGTTACGCATAATTAACACTTCCTTTCGTATATATTATAATCAGTTTTTTACAAAATATCAACAAATGTGGTAACTGAGTAGCTACATATTATAGTCCCATCATTTCTTTAACAATTCTGTCTGACATCTTGATTGTTCCTACAAGAACCAACATATTGAATATTAATTCACCAATATAACTCCATACCATAGATACACTGGATGCTGTTGAATCCACTACTGGTGGACTTGATGCAAAGGCTGAAAAGATAATACAGGAAAGGACAATGATCGCTCCTTCTAAACAAACTCCTGCATAGCTTTTAATAAATGTAAAAGCAATATTTTGTGTGCTTTCTCCTGCAGCTGCTGCAAGTGGGATTGGAGATATAGCTGTATACATGTACAGTTTAAAGAATCTTCCATATACTGTTAGAATCATTACAAAAGATAATATAGTGATAAATATAGATCCTAATAAGGTTACTGCCCATAATGGAATAGATTCTAGAAAACCGGTATTACTTACTGCATCTACAATTTCTTGTGGAATCACAGTTTCGTTTGATACTCCAAGTCCAACAGTTTCTGTAATCGATTGGATAATTCCTTGTACGATTTCAAATATTTTCGTCATAAGTTCCATTCCATAAAGTACTAAAGTTCTTGCGATGATAAATCTTAGAAATAGTTTGAAGGCTTGTTCGGGTCGTTTAACATCCTGCCAGCTAGTACAAGTTCGTATTAATCCCCATACAAAGAAAAGTACAAGAAGGGCAAGTCCAATGGCTTGTAAACCTTCATGTACTTTTACAATGATTTTCCATATATCACCACCTTTAAATGACTCTGGTGATTCAGTTAGCAACAACCATATTTCAGCAAGTTTAGAATTCCAAGTATTAATGGCACTTGTTAGGTTATCGATGATTCCATCCATACATTAACCTACAATAATGTTTAAAATCTCTTTCGCAAACGTAATAATAATTCCACCAGCAACTGTCATAAATCCATTTGCTCTTTGGCTTGGATCATGGCTTTTTAAAGATAAACCAACCTGTACAATTCCAAAGCCTAATAGAATCATTCCAATCGCTCGAATGAGTCCAAACATAAAATCGCTGAAGTTATTCACTACAGTAACTGGATCATTAGCTGCATAGACAGGTGTTATAAAGTTTGTGATGAGTATCAATGCTGTATAAGCATAGAATAATACTTTTCTAATAGTTTTTACTTTCTTCATTTTCTTTGATCTCCTTTACATATTTTTCTACTTCTTCTTGATCTAACAATTCGTATTCGTTATCAGTTAAAAGAATATTTTGCCAGTCATCAATGAAATGATGTGCTTGACCATGAATATAAGGCTCTCGTCCTCCATCCAATGTCTGCTTAATATTTGGATGTTTTAATAAATCATATTTTTTATCTTTAACAGGGCGTTCTCCCTTAATAAAAAGAAGTCCATAGTTGTTATCCAACAATCGAACTTCATCTGCGGTTAAAAGCTCTCTTCCTGTCTGTTGATAATTTGTAGAATAATTACCACTTCTTCCTTCAGATTTGCCATACGTATTTGTATCCAATGTTTCTTTTCCCAGCAATTCACTGATGTATTTATGTGTACTTTGTTCATTACCACCTAGGTAATACGTTTCATCACAGTTACCTAAAATGGATTCCCAGCTATCTTTGTATAACGCTTTGATCTGAGCCAGGTTCTGTAAAATAATGGATACAAAGATCTGTCTTGAACGCATGGTTGAAAGCAATTTATCAAATTCATCTGGTAAAGCAACATTGGCAAATTCATCCATCAAGAAATGGACGGGTACAGGAAGTTCTCCACCATGTACATAATCCGCCTGGTAATACAACATTTGAAATAACTGGGTGTACAACATTCCAACTACAAAATTGAATGTGGAATCGTTGTCTGGAATAATCGCAAATAAAGCCGTTTTTCTTTCTCCAATCTGTTCTAATTCCATCTCGTCATATTTGGTTAATGATGCAAGTTCTTCCAAATTAAAAGCAGCAAGTCTTACACCAACCGAAATCAGAATCGATTTGGCGGTTTTACCTGCTGCTTGTTTATAAATCTTGTATTGTTTTAAAGCTAATGAATTAGAATCTATCATTTCTAGCCTTTTAAATAACTCATCCAATGGACTTTCGTAGTCTTCTTCATCTTCTTTGACTTCTGCATAATTGAGCATTTCCATGACCATTGTAAAATTCTGTTCATCTTCTGGTGCATAATGGTACAGATATAACATCAGCGCTTCCAATAGTGCTGTTTCACTCTTTTCCCAGAATGGATCATTGGTAGAAGAACCTTTAGGTGTTGTATTACGGATTAAGTTGGTAATTAATTTCAATACATCCTTATCACTTTGAATATAGTGGAATGGATTATATCCAAGAGATTTAGACATATCAATCAAGTCAATGACTTTAATGACATAACCATTCTCTTCTAATAGATGACCAACACTTCGAATGATTTCGCCTTTAGGATCCAATACAACAAAACTTGTATTACATTGCATGATATTTGGTTTGGCATAAAATCTTGTTTTGCCAGCACCAGAGCCACCAATCACTACTGTATTTAAATTCCTTCGATGTTTTTTTCCATCTAATCCCATTCGAACATTTTGGGAAAAGACTTTGTTAGCGAAGTAATCTTTATTCGCATATTTTTTACAAACAGTAATTGGATTTGCCCATTTAGCAGAACCATATTCTTCAGTTCGCCTATAATTCTTAGCTGAAGATAAATACATACCAACACCTAAAACATAAATAACTAGAAAGATGCCTATTGTTTTTAATGTTGAATCCGTCCATTGAATAGAAAAGGGATGATTTAAAGCTTCGCTAAGATATGGAATTGCATGGATCAATCCTTCATCCATATAAGGTGCAATCAACAAGGCAATCCAAATGGCAGGAATAAGCAAAAGTACTAGAAATACATATTCATCTTTTCGTTTGTCTATAAATATCAGTTCCTTTCATTTAACAAAAAAGCAATCCGAATTCGAATTGCTTAAAAGTTTTGATAGTTGTTAATTTAGCAAGTTAACAAATCAGAAAATGATGAATTGACAATATCTGATGCGATAACCGACTATTTTTGTGGTGCTTTGTCAAAATAGCCTTTATTTACGTTTGCATCACAGACTTTGACAATTAATGAATCTAGAAAGTCATAATTTTTATGTGCCATGCGTTGTTTATCTCTCAAATCCGCAAGGGCACGTACAATGATTCTTCTTTCTGTATCATCAACTTGTATTTCAATTATTTCGTCATTTTGTTTTTTTAACCAGTTACGCATAGTTGTCATCTCACTTTCTTTTTTGATTTCTTTCTTACTGGATATTTTGGTGCAGAAGATTTTAATTGTTGCTGCTTAATATCTTTTAATTCCTGACGAACAGAAGGTCTATCCATAGTAACTATTGATCTTTTTCTTTCGACGGTTTTCTTCTTGTTTTCTTTCTTCAATGTTTTTGAAGATGGCTCGAACGGAGTACCGTCCTTGCTTGTCCGAGCCTTGACGGGGTTTGTTTTTTCATCCATCAATTTAGATAGTAATGCATCATGTTCTTCATCACTTAAAGGCTTTGCATCTTTGATTTGTTGTTGTGACAATACGGATTCACGAATTGCTTTGGTATCAATGGTAGCTAGATCAAATTTATCTACCATTCTAGATATTTTAGAAGCATCTTCTGCTTTGACCATGATATCTACAATTCCATCTGTATTGTTCTTTTCTTTTAAAACAGAGTAGAGAACACCATAGTGTTTAGCTTCTTCACAAAACTTTTTCAAATCAGAATGATGAATCGCAAATACCTTTAATTCCTTATTGGATTTTAATAAGTTATCTAAGTTGGTTTTGCCTTTGATTTTCTTGTTGTCACTAATAATTGCATATAAAGTGACAGCTAAAGATTTAGCAGCTGTTCCTCCTGCTTTTAATCCAATTTCAGCAGCTACTTGAATACCTTCTAATGTCATCTTCATCATTTGATCTGCAGTATCAGCACTGTTCATAAGTTCAAGCTCCTTTCGTATTCTTTTTGTGTTTGCATACGCTCTGTTTCTAATGCATTGACCATTTTTAATTTTTCTTCAATGTCAGGTACTCTCTTTTCTATATCTTCGCATATTCGGATTTCCTTTTTCCCATGTGCAATTTTGGAAGTGAGCGTATCTCGATCCTGTTCTAATTGTTGTTTCAACTCAGGATCACGGGTTCGTTTAATTTTGTTGTAGATGGATCTTCTTTGATTCATCCAGTTTTCTATTTGGTTGTTTAAATCCAATTTAAAAGCAAGCACATCTTCAATCGATTCAAGATTATGCTTGCCAACAAATGTATTTTCATCTGTGATTTTCTCCATATAAATTAAATCCTTTCTAAGTGCTGGACTTGGATATTTTTGAGGTATTCCTTTAGGTCGTAAAATACCCAATTCAAAACAATATCGAATATACATCGCTTTGATTCCTTTTAATTTTCTATGATTGCCTTGATATTCTTTACAAGGTATAACATCTTTAACAGATGACTGCATGGGAAACAAGAAGTTACTGTTAATCCGTTCCATCAAATGTTCTTCATCATAGCGATTATCACGAGTCAGTTTATAAAAGCGAAATGTTCTTTTAGATTGTGGATGTTTTAAAGTCCAATGCTTTCCTGATAGATTTACAACATAGCCAATTTCTTCAAGACCATCTTTAAATTGTTCAGGTGTTCTTGCATACAATAAAACAGAATCCACGTCATAGCGAATCAATTTTCGTAAATAGATAGAATCATTCTTTTCTGCTTTCCATTCTCCATAATTCATCGCTTTGCCTTCCGGTTTTGTGATGACAGTTAAACCATGCTCTTTACAGATCGCATCATTTAATTCACGGAAGTGATCGATATCAGCTTTCTTATTGTCATACTTTTTACCATCTACCCAGGAAACAGAATTTACTACAAAATGATTATGAAGATGTTCTTTATCTAGATGTGTCGAAACAACGACTTCAAATCGGTTGCCCCACATTTGTTTGGCAAGCTGTACACCCAGTGCATGACATTGTTCCGGTGTCACTTCACCTGGTTTAAAGGACTGCACTGCATGAAAAGCAAGACGGCCATCCATTTTGTTGTAGGAAAGTTTTGTGTTGATCATCTGCTTTAAAGCAAAACGAGGTTCACAATTGATGCCAGTAATAAATTCTTTTTCATTGGTTTTATAGCCTTGGGTAGTATAGGCTAGA
Organism: Holdemanella sp. MSK.7.32; assembly: GCF_024460475.1. Taxonomy (GTDB): domain Bacteria; phylum Bacillota_I; class Bacilli_A; order Erysipelotrichales; family Erysipelotrichaceae; genus Holdemanella. The sequence continues at coordinate 43,628 of NZ_JANFYN010000010.1, forward strand.
ACTTCTTTTAAACCATCGCCCATATCTTCTTTTGTTTTATCAGGATTTTTAATGTAGCTAAGAACACGATTCAAATCATCTTTCACTGCCCAGATTTTGGTGATTGCCATACTTCCTCCATATTGATAGGTTGTCGAATCAAAATCATGATCTCGTTGATTTGTTGTTGTAACTTCTCATAGTTTTCCATGTAAAGAGATTTATTAATTCCATTTTGTGTATAAACAGAGATTGCGATTTGATTCATCTTTTCAGCAATCTCTCTTAAAATTTTGATTACTTCGATTAATTCTTTACTTGGTACAGGTCTAGGCACTAAACCGTTTATACACATTCTTAGATAAGATTCACGAGATAGACTTGATTCTTTAACTAAATTGTTAAGATGATCAAAGTCTTGATTCGTTAATCTAACTTTGATTTCTTTTTTCTTCGATTTTGTTTTCATTGTAGAAAGCACCTTGAATAAATAAAACCGTACCCATCCCAACTAATCCTCCACCAAGAAAACTGACAAAACAGAGTGTTAAACTATTTAACATTTTCATCTTCCTCCAATCTTAAAAGAGCTATCAGCATTTGTGATAGCTCAGGGTCTTAGGGATATTCCCTAAATACTAGTCTTTTGTCCCCAAAAGACGTTGCTTGTTACAACTGTAGACATTAATTGGCTACAGTCTTTTTCTTGTCCGAAATCAAATCTGCAAGATCTTGATCCATTTTTTCTAGCATTTCCTTCTTTTGATTCAATAATTTTAGATTCGCAGTTAGAATATTGTTTTCATCCGAAAGTGCTTTGATTCGTTCTTCATTTTTGATTTTTTTCTTTTCGATATTGGCAATTCTTTTAATGATATCTTCGTATTTTATCATTTTGAAATCCCCAATCTCTAATGAAGCAATTGCGAATATTTATGTTTATTGATTCGCTTTTCATAGTCATCTGCTTTTTCTAAAATGTGTTCGTCTTTATCGTAATGATACAAATGATCAGATAGCTTTTTATCAGGATCGACCATCTCTGATTTGTTAACTGAAAGAAGCATTTCTTTGACATGATCAATATTTAAAGATGGCGAATCACATAATGCAATACACTCATCTGTTGATGATGGAATAATATATAAGTTATGTTCTAATTTTTCAGCCAAATCATTTAAAACCCCTGCATAGAACATTGTGGCTGCACCATCTGTCTTGTGTTCATTTGTCAAAACAACAAGTTGATGTTCTTTTTCTTCTAAGGCTATATCTTTTGGAATTCCCATCAACATGGTTTCTAGTGGAAGAATTTCAGGCTTCATCATGTTTGGAGATGAGATAAGTGCATCATTATGAAGTTTATTTACATCGATTCCATAGGCATCCATCAGTTGATTTGTAACCTTGGCTGCACAAAAACGTTCATCCGTAGTTTTGATCATGACCTTATAAACAATCGCAAGATCTCCAATAATGGTGTGAGGCATAGTGGTTAAATCATTTTTATTTTCTTCAGCATTGATAACTGTCATAAACAAATAATCTTTCACAGCATTGTAATCAAGCAGAGCATTAACATCATCTAAAACTTTGTCGTTGTGTACCATTTTCCACTAACCTCCATCTTTAAATTCTTAAAATAAAAAGCCAATCTTTCTAGATTAGCTGTACTGAATTCCATAGTTTCTATATTATTCATTTTCTAAGTTCTCCATTTCTTCATACAATCCATAGAAGGGATCACTGGTATCTATTTCATTTACTTCATCTTCATAACTATCAATCGCAAATATCATGTATTCAACAATATCGTTATACATATTTCGTTTTGCTTCTTCTAATGCATTGATTCCTTCTTCAAAGGAAATTGTTTCTAAAGTATTTGTGGAAGTTTCTTTTGCATATGTGTAATTTGTAATGGTATCTTCTACAGATTCCAACATGAGTAATTGTGCCTGTACGATTTGTTTATCTTTTGAATGTAAGTTTGCGTAATTATAAATTCTAGTGTTGTAAGTCATTGTTCTTTCCTCCTTTTGACTTTGGCTTTTCCATATCCATTTCATCGAGTTCAATGGAATAAACTCGTTCATTTTGTTGTTCACCAAAAAGTTGAGCCATCAATTCTGAATCGTTCTTTGTGGATTCATAGGCATTCAAATATTCATTATCCACAAGATGAAATTTCTTCTTTTGCGTTTTTTCATTTTCTACAAGTTCTGTAGCTGTAATCTTTAATGCAGCTTCTTCATTAAGTTCCAAGCTATCTGGTGTTTTATTTAAGTCCATCAACAACAATGTTTCATTAAAAAGGATTGGTTCTTCATCCTTCAATGCTTTCATCTGTTTAAACATGATATTTAAAAATTGTTTCTTTACCTGATCATTAACCAATACTTCTACAGGCTGATCTAGAATATCTTTATAATGTTTTGATGGGACAACGGTCGGCTGCTTTGTGTCTGGATTGATATAGGCATAGGTCATACGACTGATATTTTCACAGACTTCTTTTATCTTCATTTTCTGAAATAAATCAAATTGTTTATTCAAATTGCATCACCTTTACTTTCTAAATTTGAATAATAAAAAAGAGAAAGTATCTACTTTCCCTTAATAATAATCACAAATTATATTTTTTCGGATTTCTTTCATGCATCCTCATCTTTCCAAAAGAAATGGCGGGTGTCTTACCCGCCTATGTGTGGACCCGGGTCTTACGACCAGCCCAAGCTTTTAAAAGCTCTTCTTTGCATAATCATCATAGCTAAATAATGCTTCAAAATCAAATTATTTGTATTTCTCATAAATTATTTGTTGTTTTATTAACATATAATAACAATTCATTTACATCTTTGTGCATTTTCGGATGTTCATCTATGCATTGATATTTTGAATTCAGAATAGAAATGATTTTTGCTGTTGCACCAATACCAACTTCATCATTATCTAGATGGAAGATAATTGTTTTGATATTTGGATTTCTTTCTAAATACGCTTTTAGTGCAATAGGAATATCCGCTTCTGATTTACTCGTAATCTTATCACTGGCTCCGGCAAGAGACAGATAATTAAATTCGGTATAATCCATTTCATCCATTTTCAAAAGAGTCATATAGGATAATAAATCAATAGCTGCTTCAAACACATGAAGAACATCATTATTTACATTTGTGTAGTTGAAACTAAATGCTTTATTACTTCCAGCATGATCCAATTTAAAATTTTTAAAGATACTTCGTTTAAATGCATACGCTGGTTTATCTTTATCATATCCAACAAACACTGCATTCTTGAAGTTAGCGGATTGATAAATCATTCCTTTGGATATGAAATCATCCACAATTCCTTTATCGATTTTTCTAATTTCACATAAATAACGAATCACTAAATCATTGTTCTTATCTTTAATAGGTAATTCAAATGGTTTTACAGGTTTTGGATGATAATAAGTGGTAACTGGTGCACTCACATTCATTAAATCTGATAAATAGTTACACGCATCTTTAAATTCATATCCTTCCACAATAATCAAATAATCAAGTGCAGATGTTCCACCTTTGCCTTGTGACCACCAATACCATTTTCCATTTGAAAAATGCAAGGAATCATGATCTCGATGATAATAATCTGTTCTCCCATTTTTTACTAACAGGTCTGGAGCATAGTTTCTTAAATAATCAAAAGCAGATAAGGTTCTTACTTTTTCTAGAACGTCTTTTCGTATAAATCGTTGACTCATCTTTCCAACTCCTTGTTTTTTGGTGCCATTTTTGCAATTCCATGTTCTTTACAAAACTTACGTACACCACTTGGATTTTCTTTTGTGGATAATTCGAATTCATCTGTATAAACCGTTTCGACTTTGTATTTTTGTTCCTGGATATTGTGAATCCACTGATTCATAAATCGATTGAGTTCATTAGCACGAAATGGATCACCATCCACTCGTTCATAAAATTGAAGGTTATCCTGTTGATAAGACTGTGGATAGAGCAGTCTGTTATCTTTATCCACTGTAAATTCAATATCTGGATCAGCCATTAGATCTCCATTCAATTCATAGTTATGAGCCATCGCAAAACGATTTTCATCAATGATTTCCACATTCAGATCCATAAAGCCAGGTGTTGCATATTTCATGTAGTAAGCATCATTTGTAAGTAATGGTTGGGCAATCTGTTCAAATAATTCATAGTTTCTATGTTCGATTGAATTTTCAATAAACCAGTTCTTACTTAAATCAAAATTGGGATCCGTGAATGCTTCAAAACATATTGTTCGTAGTGTTTGATAATAGTCGTGATTGTTTCCAAATAAAAAAGCTTGATCAGAATATTCAAGCTTACTATTGATAACATCATAGATTTGTTGATCCACCATTTCATGAATATCCGAAGTGGATACATTTGGATCATTTAATGCATCTTTATATTGTTCCATCAAAGAAGAAACTTGAATCACAATATCATGATTCATTTGTTCCATTTCTAATGGTGTTATATATTTACTTTTCATTTCTATCATATGCAGTTTCTCCTTGAATACAGGTTCTAGTTGTTCAATCATTTCATGAGCTGTACTTTGAATATTAACTAAGATAGATTTCAATTCATCAAAATCTTTATCAGCATAGCTAGCAATATAACCAAATGAATATTCAGAAGTATCTAGTCCAAAATGATCACATAATACAAAAGCCAACGATTCGGCTTCAATTTCTCGTTGGCTTTGATTTTTATCTGTTTGTTTATGAAGTATGCTGTGAGCATACTCATGAATTAATGTTTTGGCAATTTGTAGATCTTCCAAATCTTTATTAATCACAATCTTATCTTCTTTAGGAGAATAGTATCCCTTAGCTCCTGTCATGAGATTCAAATCTTCTGTTTCTGTTTTAAATTCAATGAGAATTGTACAGATAGATTGCACGGATTGAACGATTGCCTTAGCTTCATTATTAGAACCCGTTAAATCATGAATCAAAGAGGGAAGAGGATCACCAGAAGTTTGTGATATATCAAATACAGTAGTTGTTTTAAAACGAGTCACATTCACTTGCCGTTGTTCTTGAATAGGTGAACCAGCTTCATCCAATTCAACATTTCCGTTTTCATCTACTTTATTAATTAATCGATCTTCTTTATACGTTACAGGAGCAAGAATCATCAATCCTTTTTCACCTTTATCCACATGACGATTAAAGTTTGCCTGCCAGGAACGATATCCTGCAACTAAACTTGCATCTGGCTTTTGAGCCAATATCAATAAAGTGTTGTTCAATGAATAATTGTGGAATTTGCTGCAACAAGATAAATATCGTTTAAAAGAATCAGAAGAATAAACATCTTTTACACCTTGTTCAATCATCTCAAAAGCTTGTTTAGTTTTTTCATCCGAAGATTTATAATTAGACATCTCATCACCGTCCTTTCTAAAATAGGGTAAAAGAAAAGCACTACCGAAGTAATGCTTTCATATGGTATCTCAACATGAATTTATTCATTAATATCCACGATATTTATAAAGCATATCACTGAGCTCTTCATTTTTCTTTATAAAATCCAACAAATATTCTTTGGTTATTTCAAATTGAATATTTCCATCTTTTTTTCGAGTTTTTGTCGCAAGTATTTGCTCTCCTTGTTTTGATGTAATTCTAAATCCATGAATTATTCTATTTCTCATCTCAACTATTTCAGAAAATAATATTTCAATATCCTTATTTCCTGTATTTCTAGAAATTGTATCTGCTATAGATTTTTTAAGTTTTCCAGATTCCAAATCAATAAGATTATACCAATCATATGCATTGCTTGTATGAATAATATTTTCTATAATAAATCCATTATTTGAACTAAAGACACACAGAGCACTACCCAACAATTCACGATATTCTTTTGAGGGTAATGATTGTCTTGTGTAAGGTTCGTACATTTTTATGCCTCCTCGTTTTGTAATCTATCTAATCCAACAATAGCATAGAACTATTAACATTTCATGAATTTATAGATTTTTTGAATTAGTCTGTTCTTTTTGCTAGTATCACAATTCTCTTGTTATCATTTCTTGTATCGCAAGTCACTAAAGTCATCAGCTTATCATCCGTATTGACTGAAATACCTGTTTTATAAAGCCCTCGATTGATAGAATCAGAAATAAAGGCATTGAATGAAGTATCTGAATCCCAACTGGATTGTGTAAATTCTAAAGAATCATTTAAATTGTTTAGATCTACATTCATTACTTCAAATATCTGATAAGTTCTTGTTTCATTTTCTGTAATGAACTTGAATGTTTGATGTTCTTTGTAGCAGCTTTGATCAATATAGCTCATTAATGGAGTAAAAATGATACTATTCCATTTACTAGAATGCCCATAGATGACAACATTTTTAGAATCAATATTTCCATCTGCTGATACAAAAGGGATACCTGCATTGGCATATTCTTTCTTGATGTTTTTTCGCACATAGTAGTCATTATCTGGAGCCTGTACAACAGGTTCATAAATAACCCGATTATCGAATTCTAGAATACCAACTACGTCTTTATTTGTTTTTTGGAGTAAAGATAAAGAAAGCTCCTTTTCAGAAGCTCCCTTATCATCTTTATTATCCTTTGCTGTTTTACTTGGTTTAGATTCTACATAGTATTCTGAATAATCATAAGATTTCTTTGTTCCAAACTCACTATATAGAATGCCACCTAATAGACTTGCAGTAACTATCGCAAGTGCTGCTATTTTTATTTTCTTATGTTTCATACTATTTATACCCCTGTATTTGGAACAACGATACGTGCATTTTCAAAATAATAAATGATTGTATCCGTATCCTTATCACCTTCAACTTTATAAGCTTTGGATTTATCGGCTAACTGATAAGAAGTAGGCGCTTTGATTTCCTTGAACTCATATTCATGGCCGTAAATGGCATCCGCTAATACTGCTTTTCCATCTTTGATCACATGTTTACTAACCTTGTCATCACCAACTTTACGAGAATAATAAATTCCATCATCTACATCTAAGATGATTTGTTTATTTTCATCCGTTTTAACTGTCTTGATGATCTTTTTGAAATCTTCATCCTTAGAGATTTCGTATTCTTCATTAGCATCATCACCAACGATCATTAACTGACCAGATGCAAGGGTAGTGACAAAAGATTTAGCTGTCTTATCATAGACTTCAAAAATGGCTCCATTTAAGAAATGATCATGATGATCTTTATCCACCTTGTTGACATCTAGTTCAATACGACGTTTTTCATTGTGCAATTCCATAGGAACGATAACAGTTGATTTTGTTGTATCTTCATCATAGTTGAATGTGAAATCATGTTTTTCTTCATCTAATTTAAAGCCTACATTTGTTTCAAGTTCTTTAACGTAATAATCACCTGTAGGAAGATCTAAATGTTCAACATTTTTACCATCTTTATCAATCGTTAATGTGCCAACTAGTCCATCAGCAGGAATGATGACTTTATCATCTACAGTAATATCCTTTTTAGAATAAACACCAAAGACAACATCTTTGTAGGCTTCTTTATCTTCATCTTCAAATGTCTTAGTGATCTGTAAATCCAACTTTTGTCTTTCGTTGACATAAGACTGTTTGATTTCGACTACATCGATCATCTGACCCGCATATTCAATATCAAAGTTATAGCTGTTTTCATATAATACATATCCAGTCTGTGTTGTGGTTTCTTTAATAGAATATTTACCTAACTGAAGCAATGATGAAGTTGTAACACCATCACCTGTAGTAAATGTATCTACAACATCTCCTTTGTGGAACCATACTGTTCCTTCTGGAGTAACGATATCTTCACGTGCTGTGATTTCATACGTAACACCAGATAGATATTTTTCTTTATAGACTGGTGAATAAAGTGTTCCATAATCTGTTTCGGATTCTTTAGCTCCTGACAACATTTCACCACTCTTTTCAACATAGACCTGTCCTTTTTGTGTTTTGTTGTCAAAGTTCATAAAAATTTCTGTACTTGATCCATCTACATTGATTGGAATTTCCGTATCTTTTAATACGTAACCATGTGGTGCTTTGATTTCAACCAATTTATATTCTCCATATTTTAAAGGAGCAGGTAAGTGAACAGAACCATCCTCATCGGTTTTAAATACATCTGTTGTATATTTTTTAGGATATGTCACAGTCTGAGTTACATAGTTTCCATCTGCATCTTTGATTTTGAATTCAACACCAGCAGCAGGAATACGTTTACCTGTTTCACTGTCCGTTTTATAGATGGTTAATTCGGCTTTGATTGTATCGTTATAGATATTGTAAAAATAGGTCTTTTGATCTTTATCAATCTTTACTTCAAATGGTTTTAAAATATCATAGCCAGTTGTTTCATGTTCTTTGACGATATATGTTCCATAAGGAAGATAATCACTGATTGCTCGACCATCTTCATCCGTTGTTAGTGTAGATACAACTTTGCCACTTGATTTTAGGATAATATCAAACTTAAATCCTTTACCAGGCTTTTGAACATTCGACTGGAATAATCCATATTTCTCTTTATCGATTGTCTTGGCAATTTCAATACGACCTTTAATAACCTGATCTTTGATTGTTGTAGAAAAAGTTGAAGGAGTATTATTACCTGAATATTTGAGTTCAACACTATTACAAGAACTGTTTGTTAAATATCCTTCTGGAGAAGTGACCTCACATACATTCAAAGTTGTTCCCACTGGATATTTTTTAGATTTAGCTTTTGAACCATTTGTCGTAATTGTTTCTAAAGTATTTCCACTTGAATCTTTGATGGCAAATGTTGCTCCATTGAAAGTTGCATCACCTTGCGTAGATGTTCCAGTTTCTGCATCTTGCTTTTCAACTTCGATATCAGCATATAGCAATTCAAAATTTAATTTGAAATTAGGAGAAGGATCTCTTCTGCTTGCCAGATAAATAACACGCTGATAACCTCCACTTCCATAAATAATATTGACGTCTCTTGCTCCAAAGTTTCTTGAGAAGGTAAGTGTTTTATCATAGTTTTCTGAAGTGATGGATACCGTTAAATCATTTCCATTTACAGAAGCATTAACACCATTTCCACTTGTAATAGAATAATTGCTTAATGTTCCTTTTGAATCTGTTAAAGTAACTGGAGTATTTAGTCCCATTTTGATTGTTTGGTTATTGAATGAAGGTCTTCCTTGAGGTGTACTTCTTAAGTTGTTAATTTCATTCATTTCATTTGAAATATCATATGTTGTCGTTCCATCCATATAGTACGGTTGATACCAATTGCCAGTAACAACTTGCCAGATCATGATTTGAGTAGCTACATAATAGTTTTCACTTTCATGTCCTGGATAAGAATAACCATAATAATTGATTTCCCAAATAGCTTGTCTTTGGCTTTCACTTAGTTCATCCCATTTGGCACTATCTGGAACATAATCATTACCAGCTATAAACAATTGCATCGGCTCAATACAAAATACGGTTTTATCACCAACATATAAATGTGAGATATAATCAAATCCGTACTGGTTTTCGATATAAATCATGGCATATCGTGTCCCACAGGAAGTTGTATCGGTCATCATCGTATCATTTTCATTTATGATTTGATCCGGAAATACATCTTCCAAATAGCCTAATTCTGTAATTGTATCTAAATCATTTTCTGTAGTAGTTTCTTCTGCATGTACTGTGATTATATTCATAAATGAATTCAATATCACTAGTGCAGAAAGTAAGAACTTGCTGCCTTTCTTTAATATATTTTTCATCTTCTTTTTCCTTTCATTTAGGTTGTTGCAACAAAAAAGCGAGAATTTTTCCTCGCTAAAATAATGTATTTCATTTAGATTAAGTTTTTTGATATCAAGTGATAAATATCTTTATGATAATAAGATAATATTTGCTCATTTCCATATTCTATTTTATTAAATGTTTTATCCTTTTTTTCTTTAGATAGTATTAAGTCAATTTGATTGGTACTCATATTAAGCATATTACCTTTAAGAAGTGTTTTGGGTCTTGAATAAATTCCTTCAGAAAAACCAATTGTTATTTTATTGTCCGATGTAGCAATTACACAACTGACTTTATTTTTGCGAAACCCTTCTTCGATATATAGCTCTTGTGCAAAAAAATTATTTATGTTTTCTAAAGCTGATATTTTTCTTCTAACCGAACCTTTTACACTTTTTTCACTTTGATTCTTTTTTGAAAAATCAAAATCATTTTCAGTAAGAGTATCATTAAAACATTTTTCAAAAAATTCAGAAGGAGTTAGAGTTGTATGAACGCCTACTAAATGCAAGTAGTTATCCTTGTTTGCAACTAAAATATAGTATTTGCGATTCGTAAAACATTTCGAACAAATTAGGTATTGCCGATCAATAAAGATTTTTTTATATATTTTTGATTGATCAATTATTGATTGACATACCCTTTGTTTAAATGAAATATTATTCATACAATTCTCTCTTTCTAAAATTAAAAGGCGATTGCTCGCCTTTTAAGATGTTTAGCAGTTTTCTCTGCACTGGAACAAGTTTTAGGTCTTTGTTCCGACCAATGGTATGGGTTTATAGTCTCCATACCGACTCTTCATTTATAATATATCATTTTTACTAATAAGATACAATTTAAATGAGTTTTCTTATAAACCTTTTTTATTGAATCAAACTTCCATTGCTCCAAAGATTTAATCCATAATAAGCAATGCTGTGATCATTTCGATATACTGGTTGAACAGAATAGTTTGTAATTTCAATATCACCGATGTACATTACTTCATCCAGGTAATACATTCCGCCCACCTCTGCTTCAGCCTGTGAACTATAAGTTGCATAGTAAAAGTTCGTATCCATAATCACATCACAACTTACATCTGGATTGACTCCACCAGGACAAGCATAACATGGCCTTGCTAGTTCTGGAGTAGGTGTAGATTCTACTACAGGTTCTTGTTTGGATTCAGTAGGCTTTTCAATAGGTTGACTTACAACATCTTTTTTTGATTTATCTGATGTATTGGAACTGTTTGAAGTTGAAGATTTTTGGTCTGAACCAGAAGAACTCTTAGTAGAACTTTCTTTCTTGGAATTTTGCCTTTTACCTTCCGAAGAAACACTTGTTGTTTTGAATTCACTTTTGCCCGTAACTTTTTCTTTCTGTTTTTCTTCCTTGGATTCAGGTTTCTTCATTGTATCTCCAGCGCCTGTTTTCTCATCTTTGCCAACATTTTCATGTTCACTAACTATAGCTTCATGTTTACTAACACTTAAAGAAGTATCTTCCATAAACTTTTCCACTGTTGGAACAGATACATCCTGGTTCATGTTGAAAACAATTCCAGTACCAATAAGTACACTTGAAACACAGAACGCAATTAACTTTGTCTTCATTGACTTAACCTCCAATTATATTCACTGATAATTTCTACTATCTTTAAAATACAAGTTCTTCTAAATAATTACCTAGATACAAATATTTCTACTACTTACTAAATAACAACATTTTTTCTTTTTCGGTAGGTAATAAAGATTCTTTCGGTAGGTAGGAGGGGTTTTAGGGGAGGTCACAGTCACACGTCCTGATGCAAAGACAAACTGCCCCTCCAACAGTTTGGAAACAATCACAAGTAGAAAAAAAGTAGTTGCACATTCAACTACCGTTCTTGTTCTCGTGATCTTTTCTTTGCCCAGTTTTCTAGCAAGTGAATCATAAGATCCTTTTTCTTGCCTGGTGTGAAGTCCTTGGGAAAATATTTATCGATTTCCTTCATTTGAAAAGATAACTTTTCTCTTTGATTTGGTTTTTCTTCCGATAAAGTATCTTCAATGAATTCTGTAGTTAGCTCGCCATCATGACTCAACCGCTTGAATTCCTGACATTGAGCAAGTGACGGTGTCCTTTGATTTTCAACAATCGCATTGGCTAAATCATACTGTTCGGATTCTGTTAAATATGAAAGTTCAACAGCCGGATTAAATGCAATCTTGATTTCATTTTCATGTCGTCCATCTACCATTTCCTGTAATGGTTCAATCAGATAGGTTAAGCGAATAAATCGTTGAATTTGTTTCCTGCTAATTCCAACTTGCTCAGCCAATGCATAATCAGAACGATTTTCTTCATCTGACTTCGGGCCAACTTGACCCGAAGTTGTCTTATATTCAATTCCTAATTCATCATCTGGTATTTCTTCAATTCGTTTTCCTTGATGTTTCATGGCTTCCAATCGCATTTTGTAGGCATAACCACGTTCGCTAGGATAAATATTTTCACGTTGAATGTTGGAGTCGACCATTAAGATTGTTGCCTGGTCATCATCCAAATCTCGAATGATGACATTCATTTCTTTTCTTCCTAGCTGCGACAAGGCGAATTTACGCCTGTGACCAGAAATCATCTCATAGGTTCCATCTTTTTTTGGACGAACTAATGCAGGCATCAGCATATCGTTTTCCTTAATCGAATCAATAAGCTTTGCCATATCCTCATCCATCGTGACATGGAAGGGATGTTCTTTAAAATCTGTAATCTTATCTATAGGGATTGTCATTACTTTTTCACTATTGGCTTCTTGTCTTTCTTCTTCTGTAGAAAACAAAGAGTCATAGCTAGGCAATCCTAAATCTAGTTTTGGCAAATGTGCCACCTCCTTAAAATAGAGTGAGTTGTATCGTGTTTTTCATTGCTTGATGGTTCCATTCATCAATAGCTTGGTCTGCATTTTGTTTAGTTTGTGTCCTGGCAGAACACAAAGTACATGTAACATATTGACCATAATAGCCATTGATTCGTTTACTATCCCAGTCAATCAACAAATGAGCTGTAGCATGGCAATAGGGACATCGTTTTATTCTAGGCATTCAATAATTCAAAAGACTCGACAACGACATTGGTTGAATACTGTTTTTTACCATCTTTTTCATAAGAGCTTGTACGAAGATTTCCTACAATACAGAATCCTGTATCTTTATCACCATGATTACAGATATCATTTGCCATATCGCCAAAGGCAATACAGTTAATATAATCTGTCCATGTTTTCTTTCCATCTCTTAAACAAGCTAAAGTGAACTTCACAAAAGTATTTCCTTTTCCATTTCTAGACACTTCAATATCTCTTGTCAAAGTTCCAAATAATTCCACATGATTGTTTTTCATCTCAATTCTCCTAACGACTCATTTCTTCTTTATGTTTTACTTTTTGATTATTTACTAATTCTTTAGTCAGATTATCATAAGCAACAGCTACTTTTGAATCTTTGGCATACGCATAGATACTTTTACCAGAAATTGATGCTTCACTGGCTTTCGTAGCCTTTGGAATGATCGTATCAAATACACGGATGTTCTTTCCAAAGCTTTCTCGTATCGTATCAATCGTACTTTTGGTGATGTTGGTATTTAGATCCGCAAGTGTCATTACAATTCCAGTAATTTTTAAATTACTATTGATCTTACGCTGCACTTTATTGACCGTCTGTAACAATTTCGTCATTCCTTTAGCTGGCAAATACTGAGTTTGTACTGGTATTAGTACTTCATCTGCAGCAGACAAAGCATTGACTGTTAGCATACCAAGAGAAGGTGGACAATCAATCATGATGTAATCGTATTTATCTCTTAAAGGTTCAATACAATTACTTAGCGTCTGTTCTCGGTTGATAACACTGACTAAACGCATTTCAAAATCGGCAAGTTCAATGTTTGCAGGAATGAGATCCACATCTTCTTCATGATGTAAAATCAATGCATTATAATCAATGTCATTGTCGTTGATATAATCATCTAGCATAGAAGAAACGGAATGTTCTAAAGCATCATTGTTTTTCCAACCTAAACAGCTTGTCAGATCACCTTGAGGATCAAAGTCTACGATCAACACATCAAATCCCTGTCGAGATAAACCAATTGCCACATTCTCTGTCGTTGTTGTTTTACCAACACCACCTTTTTGATTTGTGACTGCGATCACTTTACATTTATGCATAATAAAAACTCCTTTCCCACAACCAACCATTTGTTGGCTATGTAAAAAGGAGTAAAGGGAATTTCTATTTCACTTAATGCTTAGCTTTTTGATGAACATCCGTTGAAAATTATCGACTATGATTTCCTGGCATTCATCAAATGAAAAAACAGAATATACCCAAACTTTAACGTCCTACACTTACGGCGGTAGGAGCCTCATAAATGAAATACTTTCACTTTTTTATTTTCCCGTAACCACTATATCCATGGCCAATGTACTCAACATTATCCATTTCCTTAATCTTTCTGCGTACAGTACGAATGCTGATACCAAGCTTTTCAGACATCTGTTTTACCGAGATTTTGTTGTTCCTTTTTATCATTTCTAGAATCAAAGCATAGATGTCTTCTTGAGTGCCATCTTGAGTGCCATCTTGAGTGCCATCATAATTTAAATTTGGCATAATGACTGCAAATTGATATCTGTCTAATCTAAAATATGGAAAAAGAGCAGGGAACAGGAAAGATAGATTAAACTTTCAAGAAATTCATTACAAGTTTGACCATCGTTTCTTTTTCTTCTGGCCTAGATTCAGCAATCATTAACGTAATAGCAACCAAGGCACTATTAGAAATAACTTGTTTTCCATCGACGATTAGATGCTGATTCTTATTTAAAAATTCAAGAAATATAGAAGCACCAATTCGTTTGCATCCATCTACAAAAGGATGGTCTTTCACTAAGAAATAGAGTAGGTTGGCTGCCTTTTCTTCAATGCTTGGATAAATTTCTTGACCAAAAACATTTTGATAGACTGCTGCAATAATTCCATTCAATTTGCCTGGTTCTTTTTCAACGCCAAACACATCAGAGAATCCACCATATTTCATAGAATCAATTAAGTTTCTGCATTCTTCATAGGTTAATTGATAAATGGAATCTTTACCTTTTGGCTTAGAAATACACCCATGATCATAATCATCAAGTAATGATAGTGCATTTGAATAAGCTTCAATGACATTCAATACTTCTTTTTCCTCAATACCTAAAGTAGAAGCCAACATTCGGGATTGAATTGAAACAGTTTTATTTAGTACCTCAATCCTTTTTTCATTTACTGCATATCCCTTCATCATGTAGTCTTTCAATATAGAAGTTGCCCATTTACGAAAGATTACACCGTTTTGAGATTTAACACGATATCCTACGGAAATAATCATATCCAAATTATAGTATTCAACCATGTGAGTTTGTGTTTTTCCATCGATAGCACCGTGCTTAGTGGTTGTCGCAAATTTTGCGACAACCACTTCATTCGACAATTCTTCTTTTAAAGCATTGTTAATATGTTTACCAATGGTTTTAACATCTCTGCCAAATAATTGCGCAAGTTGATTACGATTTAGCCAAACAGTTTCATTATCTGGTGTTACTGTAACATCTAATTGTAAATCTCCATTTACAAATTTAATAATTTCATTGTTCATGTTTTCTCCAATCTTTTTATATTTGAATGATTTTGATAAAGAGTTTCTTTAAAGAAACTATAGCATAGTAAGTTTTATTCATCAAAACTGTAATAATCTTTCTTCATAGTCAGGTGTTTAGACTATGTAAATACTGTATTTTGAGTCTAGTAGGCATTCAAGAGAGCATCTGAACGGTTCGGATTCTGTCGGGGACGCCAAATTTTTTCGGGCCCTGTGCCATAGGGTTCGAATGCATGTCGGGGGCACCCAAAAATGGGAGGAAAGTGTTCGGATGACCTACGCGTATCCGAACTTTTTTGCTAATATTTTGCTAATTAGAGGGGTTCGGATGACGTCATCCGAACCATCATCCGAACCCATTTATTAGCACAAAACGGACAAAAATGAAGAATCAAAAAAGTGTTAAAAATGCCGTATTTACGGCACAATTAACACTTCGCGATATCAAGCGTACAAAATACAGGGTCAACTCCTAAGCGAAGGGTCGTAGGTTCGACTCCTATCTGGGACGCCATTTTTTAAGAGATTTAAAAGGGCTTTTAATGGATTTTGGCCTGTGAATGATAAAAGAGATTTGTCTGATGTGTATTCATCATTCAAATCTCTTTTTGTTTTGTGATAAGTGAGGAGTGGGAAATGTTTTCGTTCCAAGTTAATTTCTTTGTGTGAATTCTTGTAGATAAATTAGAATTTGTATGATTGAAATGAAAACTTCAAAAATATATTGACTTGTACGTAACGTACCCCCTTATACTATCATCACAAGGAGGTGTGTCCGATGCTATTAAATGAAATTATTAAGGAAGTCGGAATGACAAAGCGTGCAGTTAAATACTATGAGGAAAAAGGATTGTTGTCAGTAGATAAAGATAGCAACGGCTATCGAAACTACTCCATGCAGGACGTTAAAACTTTAAAAAAAATTTCGGTATATAGAAAGCTTGGGATTGGTATTAACGATATACAAACCCTTTTGGAAAAAGATGATAAAAGTATTCTTTTACGTATTTATCAGGAAAAATTACAGGAAAAAATTTTACAGGACTCAGAACTTGAAGCGTTGAAGCAATTTATAGATGATGGTAATGCAGACAAGGCAAATGAGATACTTGATTACCAAACTGTCGAAAATGCGATTGAGTCTTTATTGCCGGGGAAAGAATGGGGAGATTACTTAAAAAGTCACTTCAAACCATTTCTTAATGTGAGATTAAAGACTCTGGAGCAGAAGCAAGCCTTACGGAACATATTAGAGTATTGTGATGAAACGACATTGAAAGTTCCTTTTATTATGGGAATAGGTGTAAAAATAGCAGGTGGGATTGCACAGGAAACAAGAACTGCAGATGAGATGATAGCTTATTATCGTGATATGAGTGAAAGCGAATATGAAAAATTAAAAGAAATGGTAAAGAAAGGTGCTAAAATGAAAACTGGCATTATGAAATATCATCCGTCATTTATTGCCCAGAGAAAAATGCAGAAAGAGTTCCAAGATAAAGGATATAACGACATATTCATTCCTAATTTGATGGTGCTATCTCCACAGTACGCAGAATACAAGAAAGCCTTAGATAAGGTAAACGATAGAATGTGTAGAGAACTTGGACTGCATTATGATAGCAATTACAACTTAGTTATAAAAAATCTCGAATAAATGAGTGTATCTAAAAAAGAAACAGAAGTTGGAAGGAGAAGTACTTATGCGTACCAAGAAAGCAATATTTAGTGTTTTAACCATTATGCTCGGTTCTCTTGGACTGATGAACATAGTGTCTACTGATATAACACTGCCAATTATGTTTGTTTTTATGGGATTAACCTTTTTGACGAATGCAAGGGAGTGTTATGATAATGGTGCAAAGAAAGATGCTATGATATTTGCAGGTGTAGCAATTTTTGTCTATGTAGTTACTGCATATAACTTGATAAGCAGATTAATGCCTTTATATCAGATTCCATTAATAGAGGATTATATAAAACTGGTGTTTCAGTAAATAAAGAAGATCGATTAATGACATTGGTTACCTGTGATACAAGAGATAACAATAAGATAATTGTAATTCTAGCTAAATTGGTTAATATAGCAAATGTTTAAAAACTAAGGTGTATGATATTATTTAGCTAGATAAATTAGAAGTTATGGAGGGAGTAAATATGCTAGATAAAAAAGAGTTTGATCTT
>NZ_JANFYN010000099.1 GCF_024460475.1 Holdemanella sp. MSK.7.32
TGGGTATCCAAATTTTCTAGGGGGCTCGAATTTAGGGGGCAATCTGGGGGACAATAATGAGAAATGAATTTAGGGGTATATGAAATGTAATTATTTCATTCCTGATTCATTCTCTTTTTTTATGTCTGATATAACCGTTTATAATTATTTCGTTATGTTCATTGTCTTCAACCAGGAGGTATATAAATGAACAATAACGAAAATATTTCTATTTCAAAACTATTAGCTGTACTTGATATTCAAGATGATGACTCTTTTATTATTACTGATGTCGAATTGATTGATGAAAATAAATATATACACATCCAGAAGAAGTTGGAACCTATGTATTGTCCTAGATGTGGTTCAAGGATGCATTCTAAAGGTTTCTATACTCGTAAGCTTAATCATCCCGTTCTTCAGGATTCCACTAAATTTTATATGATTGTTAAACAACGTAAGTGGCATTGTGATGAGTGTAATCTTTATATGAATGATTCATTTCCTTTTTTGGATAGATATGCTCATTCTACAACTATCACTCCACTTCTTATTCTAAATGCGTTTAAACACCTGGATCAAAGTACTGCAGCCATTGCCGAAAGATTTAATATTTCTGATACTCTCGCTCACATTTTATTTGAAAGGTATGTGGATCTTCCTAGACTTCCTCTTCCAGAATATATGTCAATTGATGAAGTGTACTTGAACATCAGTAATTCTCAAAAGTATGCATTTGTCATCATGGATTTTTCAAATGGTGAGATTGTAGATATTGTACACAATCGCTGGAGTTCCACTCTAGAAGACTATTTTCTTCACATTCCATTAGAGGAGCGTCTTAAAGTAAAAGCTGTAATTTGTGATGCATACCAGACTTATTTGACCATGCCAGAAAAGTATTTTCCTAATTCCTGTACAGTATTGGACTCGTTTCACGCTGTAAAAACCATTATTTCTTACCTCAATGGGTACATCAATAAAGTCATGAAGAAATATCAGGATCGTGACAAAAAAGCTCTTGAAGAAAAAAATCACGACACCAATCGTGACAATAAGACTATTAAAAAATCTAAAGAGGTCATTCTGCTCCAAAACTATCGCTGGGTGATGCTTAAAAATCGAGATGAAATCAATTACTCATACAATCGACACTATCATAAAATGCTTGGCATGAATGTTGATACTTATACAATAGAAAAATTATTTCTTCAGCTAGACCCAAACTTCGAAGGCCTTCGTGACCTTAAGGAAGAATATATTCAATTCAATCACACAGAATACGATAACGAATTCGATGTTCTTCTTGATTTAAACGCATTGATTGATAAATATGACAAATCTGATCAGTCTATCTTTCGTGATTTTGCAGGTTTCTTAAGAAGGAATCTTAGACCTATAGTTAATTCCTTCACCCGTATAAAAGTGTATAGAAAAAGCGCACGTACAGAAAAAGAATATTACGCGCGCCTTTCCAATGGACCAATGGAATCCTTTAATCGAAAGCCAAAAGATTTAAAAAGAGATTCCAGAGGTTTCTCCGATTTCAATTATACACGCAATCGCATCCTATGGGCTACAAGGAAAAATCCAAGCATAAAAGGAGTTCCTAAATCTATGGATCAGATTCTTTCAAAAAAAGGAAAGAAACGTGGATCATACAAAAAGAAAAATCAAAAGTAATAAATAGAAAATTATAATAATGTTGAACAATGAACATAACAAAAAAGGATCTCAGTTTTATAACCATAACTGAAATCCTTTTAATCATTAAAAA
>NZ_JANFYN010000100.1 GCF_024460475.1 Holdemanella sp. MSK.7.32
TAATTCATAAAATTTTGTGTCTTTCCATGAAGGACACATTTTTTGATGATTTTCCACGACAAAAAGATTGGATTTCTCCAATTTTTTAAATTTTTGTTTATAATGTATTTAAGACTACCTTTCATATGTGGTCTTGTTTTTGCATATACCGTATATTATTTTTAACAGTTTGGCGGTACATGCGGTTTTGGCAGCTTTCGAATTTAGCGGGTTCGATTGCTGCTTTTTCTTTTGATAGAATCGATTCACTGGATTATCTTTAGCTCCTCTTATAGAACATCCTACAGCCAGAAACAATAGACACCTTAGATATTTATTTCCTTTTTTGGATATCTTTAAATGTTTTCCATCCTGGTCTCCTGACTGATATATATGCGGATCCAATCCTGCATATGCCACAAGTGCTTCTCTTGATTTAAATTCTTCTATATCTCCAATCTCTGCAATGATCCTTGCAGCAAGATTGGGCCCTATTCCATCAATGCTTGAGATATATCTATATTCTTCTAAAGTAGAAGCAACTGTTATCATTTCATTCAATGTTTTTTCACATTCCCTCTGTGTTTCGATTACCTTATCAAGTAATATTTTAAATATTTCAACTTCTACATCATCCTTTTCACATCCGGGATATGTCTTTTTCGCAAATTCTATTATTTTTAATGCATATTCTAAAGATACCTTATGAGTATGACATGTATTTTTCTCAAGATATCTGGCAACCGTTTCAGCCTTCTTGTTCTTCAATAAATCCGGATGTGGATATTTCTTTAGGATTGTCATTGGAATATCACTATATCCATCCTTAAATAAATCAAGATATCCCGGAAAACAGATGCTTAACTGATTTTGAAATGTAACCTTGTATTTTCTAAGATGATTCAACTGATCTTCATACAATCGATTCTTTTTCCTGAGCCAGTTATATGTTTCATCCTTCTTTTTTAGTTCCATCATTTCTTCTTTATCATAATAAACTTTTGAAATAGATATTGGATCAAGCTTATCCGTCTTCTTATTATGTATTTCTTCTTTCCGTTTTCTGGCAGATTCTAAAGGATTGATTCTATATGTCTTTATACTGTTCTTACTTAGAAATCTTTCTAAAGGTTTTGTATAAACACCGGTTGCTTCAAATACGGCACATACCTTTTCATTGGTTTCAGCTTCCAGCTTTTGAATATCTTCTAGAAGTCTTTTGAATCCTTCAATATCATGATCAATTTTCTTTACTTTACCAAAACGTTTATTGTTCTTGATAAAACACATGTAATGACTGTTTCCATTGGAAACATCAATGCTTACAATTGGACTTTCCACACAATACTTCCTTTCATTAAACAGTAGAGATAACTTCCAAATTTCTGCTCCATATTGTTTCGTTTTACATACTGACTTGATTCAATTACCGTCTTTTTAGATATAAGCTTATTCATAAACAGAAATAGGAAGAATGACGTTTTTTCTAACTGACTCAAAGGTCTAAAAAGAGCTACGTCATTTCTTCTCTAAGACTTTGTTCTCATTACATGCCTGCAAAAAGAAAAAGCCAGGAATATTATATCCTGACTTGCATACCATGAATAACTAAACAAACAGTTGATTCTCTTTCAATAGAAATGATTCTTGATCTGTTCATCTACATTATACAATTCTATATTAACCAGAATACTTTTCTTCCTGGTTTCATAATACGAAAA
>NZ_JANFYN010000101.1 GCF_024460475.1 Holdemanella sp. MSK.7.32
ACCCGTCTTTAGAGGTTTGCACCATGAATGTTTAGAGGCTATTCTGAGAAAAAGTTGAGATTCTCCAGTATTTATCGTTGTTTTTTGTGCTTTAAATTTATTTTATTTTTTTTATTTATTTGGTATAATTATGGTGTAAATGTGTAATGTTTGGAGGACACTTTCTATGGCCTATTTTCTTAAAAAAACAAAACGAAATGACAGACTTTATCTTTCCATCTATGAGAGTTTTTATTCTCCGGAAACTAAGAACACTCGACATAAAAGTTTTCGTAAAATCGGTTTCGTTGATGCTCTTATCGAACAGGGTATAGATGATCCAATCTCTCATTTTCAGAAAGAAGTCAATGAACTGAATTCTAAACGGGAGACAGAAAAGTGTCGCATCAACTTTCAACAGATTTCCGACATTTCACCAGAACTATGTCTGGGTTATGTACCAATTGCGAAAATCTTGAACATGCTGGATGTAAAAGAACATTTTGGGTATTTAAGTTCTTCAAGAAAATTCGAGTTCGATGTATATGATGTTTTTTCCGCTCTTGTATATGCTCGTGTCGTTGCGCCTTTATCCAAACATCAGACTTTTCATGATATTCTTCCAAAGCTATATGTTCAAAAAAACTTCAGTTATGATCAACTCCTAGAGGGCTTGGAATTCATGGGCGAAGAATATGAGAAACTTGTTGAAATACTGACCGTTGCGACTGATGACAATTTTATTCTGGATTCCAGCCGTTCTTATTTTGATTGTACAAACTATTACTTTGAAATCGATAAGGAATCTACTCTTCAAAAAAGAGGTCCTTCCAAAGAAAATCGAAAGGACCCTATTGTGGGAATGGGCCTTCTTTTAGACGCACAGATGTTACCAGTCGGCATGAAGATATTCCCAGGCAATGAATCTGAAAAGCCGGTCATGCGTGATCTAATCCACGATTTGAAATCAAGAAACAATATCAAGGGCCGTACCATCCAAATTGCTGATAAAGGCCTTAACTGTGCTAAAAATATTATTGAAGCTATTGATAATGGAGATGGCTATCTGTTTTCGAAATCTGTAAAAACCCTTCCTGAAAGAGAAAGACAATGGGTTCTTCTTGATGACGGATTCGAAACAGTGTTTGATCAGAACGGAGAACCCGTTTATAAAATCAAGGAATGCATCGATACGTTTACCTATTCATACAAGAATGATTACGGGAATGTCATAACTCGTAATATAAAAGAAAAAAGAACAGTTACCTATAACTTCAGTCTCGCGAAGAAGAAACTGATGGAAATCAATAGAATGATTGAAAAAGCCAAGGCACACCGTGCATGCCAGGCCAAAAAAGAAGAATATGGTGAATCATCAAAATATATGCAGTTTCTAGATGATCAGGGGAAAAGTATAAAACCCCAGCTAAATCAAAAAGCTATAGACAAAGACAAAGAACTAGCCGGATATAATATGCTCGTAACATCTGAAATCAATATGTCATCAAAAGAC
>NZ_JANFYN010000102.1 GCF_024460475.1 Holdemanella sp. MSK.7.32
TTTTATTTCCTGTTCAGTTTTCAAAGATCATGTGCACCTCAGCAGTGCTCATCTATATTACCAAATACTTCCCGCTTCGTCAAATGTTTTTTTTATTTTTTTTCATCTTTTTTACTGTATACGCTTACATCGCCATTTTTAAAAGAAAACTGGCAAAATGCCAGTTGAATTAATCAATACGTTTTGCGTTTGTATAATCATAAAATTCATTAAATACATAATCCTGTAACTTTTTAAATGTTGATATATCTTTCCCAACAAATGGTTTACCATCTACCTTTTTTACTCGACGACAAATGTGTGAACTACTAGATACAATTATTTCATCCGCATCAAATAACTCTTGCAAAGAATAAACTTTTTCTTCATACGGAATATGTAAAGCTATACAAGCTTCTAACAAGTGTTTACGAGCAATACCAGGCAAAATATATTCATCACAAGGTGCAGTTATAAAGCAACCATCCTTTAAGATAGATACATTGCTATGAGCACATTCTGTAACACGATCTGGTCCTCTATGTAAAATACATTCATCAAAACCATGATTATGTGCATCTGTTGAATACATTACTGCAGGAATTAAATTAATCGTCTTAATGTTATTATGAAAGAATCGTGTATCTTCCATGGTAACAACAGACATCTCTTTATTTGGGTCTGCCAAAGGCTTTGGTGTAATCATAACCCATAAATTACCTTTCATGTCTTCAGGATAAATATGATTTCGAATACCTGTTCCTCTTGAAACCTGCCAATATACAAACTGTGTTGGTGAATCTACTTTATTTACTAATTCAATTAATAAATCTTGTAATTCCTCTTTTTTATATGGAATGTTAATATTTAAAAGTTTTGCACTATTGTAAAAACGATTTAAATGATCTTGAAGTGCAAAAATTGTATGATTATTTGCATAGGATGCATCGTATACACCATCTCCAAAATAACAAGCACGGTCCAACATTGGAACTTGCATATTTTCTAATTCATCTATTTTTCCATTGTAAAAGCCTAAGTTCTTCATAATATCCTCTTTTCTTTCTAGTATATTATATGCCGAACTACAAAAAAGGCAAAAAAAAAGGACCCGGCAGCTAGCTATCTTCGCAGGGGCAAGCCCAACTATTGT
>NZ_JANFYN010000103.1 GCF_024460475.1 Holdemanella sp. MSK.7.32
ATGAAACAAAAAGTAGTCACTTTTGGAGAGATTATGTTACGTCTAGCACCCGAAGGATATTATCGCTTTGTACAAGCCGATACTTTCGGAGCTACTTATGGTGGTGGAGAAGCCAATGTTGCGGTTTCTTTAGCTAACTATGGTTTTGATGCCAAATACGTAACTCGTCTTCCAAATCATGAAATTGGCCAGTGTGCCATCAATTCATTACGCAAATATGGTGTAGACACATCTTATATTGCTCGTGGTGGAGACCGTATTGGTATCTATTACTTAGAAAAAGGGGCTAGCCAACGTCCTAGTAAAGTTATCTATGATCGTGCAGGCTCTAGTATTTATACAGCTACAAGTGCTGATTTTAACTGGGATGAAATTTTTAAAGACTGTGCTTGGTTCCATATTACAGGTATTACACCTGCTTTATGTGACAATGTAGCAGAACTTACAATAGAAGCTTGTAAGAAAGCAAAGGAGCATGGTGTAAAAATCTCATGTGACTTGAACTATCGTAACAAGCTATGGTCAAAAGAAAAGGCTGGTGAAGTCATGGCTAAGATCTGTGAATATGTCGATGTATGTATTGCCAATGAAGAAGATGCAGCCGATGTATTTGGAATCAAGGCCAGTGATACAGATGTAACAAGTGGTGAAGTCAATCGCGAAGGATATAAGGAAGTAGCTAGTGAATTGACAAAACGCTTTGGATTTGAAAAAGTAGCCATCACATTAAGAGAGTCAATCAATGCCAATATCAACAACTGGTCAGCTATGTTGTATGATGGAAAAGATTACTATTTCTCAAAGAGATACAACATGCAGATTGTAGATCGTGTAGGTGGTGGAGACAGCTTTGGAGCTGGATTGATTGCCGCAAGCCTAGAAGGATATGATCCTCAGGCAACCATTGAATTTGCGGTAGCCGCAAGTTGTTTAAAACACTCTGTCGAAGGTGATTTCAACATGGTGAGCATGGATGAAGTGTTGAAATTAGCTGGTGGAGACGGTTCAGGCCGCGTTCAAAGATAAACCAATAATTTAGGTAGCAACAGATTACTATCATGTATTTATTTCTCCTAATTTACAACAACAATATACTTACATTAAAATGTCTAACTTTTAGTCGTCTGTT
>NZ_JANFYN010000104.1 GCF_024460475.1 Holdemanella sp. MSK.7.32
AAGAAAGTAGGCGGCAGAGTTTAAATTCTGCCGCCCCTTATCAAACCATACGTGCCCTATTAAGGCATACGGCTTACCAATGTGAGTTACATTTTAGAAAAGACTTAAATGTTGTGATTCGACTTATTTAGTGTATGCATACTGAAAGAACCTCTTTTTACTCTGAGAAGAGGTACTTTTCTTTTTATTGGAATCCATCAATAAAATAAAATCATCAATGTTAATTCCAGGGAAAACTATTTGAGCCTTCATATACGCACCTGTAACTAGACCCATACATTCTATGAAAAACTTGTTATCATATTTGACAGTTAATAATTTACCTTGTGCTTGTCCACCATGTTTCTTTCCGCGGCATGAGAAACTTACTCGTAGTCTTTGACGCACATAACCATCTAATTTGGTTATATCAAGAGCAGGTATGCCATGCATAACTCGCCCGCGTTCGTTAAGTAACAGTCTGATTTCTCGTGCAACTTGAAAAGGAATAAGGAAGTAATTAAACTTACCTCTTATGACTGGGTTTAAAATCTCTGTCCACTTCTCAAAGGAGTATGTACAACTCTTCTTGGTGACAGATTTAATATCACTCTTAAACTTCTTTAACGATTTTACGGATGGTCCAAACGTGTAATAGACATGTCTATTTTTAGACATTTTTAAATGGTTGAACGTAAAACCTAGGAAATCAAAGTCTTTCTCGTGAAAATCAATATCATCGCTTTTATCTTCTGCCAATTCAAGGCCTAGACGTTGTAACGTTTCATGAACTATGACTTTGGCTTTTTCCAAATCTTCCTTTGTTTGACACATGACTATCGAATCGTCAGCATACCTCACGAATTCAAGATTTGCTTTTGTTAGTTCCCAGTCAAGTTCATTCAAATAGATGTTCGCCAATAGTGGAGAAATAACTCCACCTTGTTGTGTACCACTTGCGGTTTCATATCGTATTTCATCTTCCATGTACCCTGCTTTAAGTGTTTTCCAAATCATGTCTAGTACTGTTCCATCTGACACATACTTGTTGATAACTTTCATAAGTTTCTTGTGAGGTATATTGTCGAAGTAACCTTTTATATCAAAATCATAGATATATAGATATCCACTTTCTAATCTAGACACAAT
>NZ_JANFYN010000105.1 GCF_024460475.1 Holdemanella sp. MSK.7.32
ACGCAACAATGCTTTACGATGATCGGCTTTACGTCCCAATTTACGATTCCACATGGTATTTCCTCCTATCCGTTATTCTGCTTAAAAGACAATCCTAATTCTTTAATTTTGTCTTTAACTTCTTGTAATGATTTCTTTCCTAAATTACGAACGTGAATCATTTCCTCTTCTGTTTTTTGAGTTAATTCATCAACGGTCGCAATACCAGCACGTTTTAAACAGTTATAAGAACGAACTGATAGTTCTAAGTCTTCAATCATTTTATGAGTAGTATGTGCTACAGGTTCTTCTGAAACTTCAACTTCTTTTTCTTTCACTTCAAGACTAGCTTCATCAACTGATGCCAAAATTGATAAGTGATCACGTAAGATTTTACCTGCTACAGCTAATGCTTCACTCGGTTTAATTGTTTCATCTGTAGTAATTTCTAACTCTAATGAATCATACATACTTCCATCTTCACCTTTAATTGGTGTAGCTACATAGCTAACATTTTTAACTGGCGAGTATAGAGAGTCTGTATAAATAATACCAAGAGGTTGTCCTTCATTTTGGTACATTCTTTTATTTACATCAGAACGTACGAATCCACGGCCTAAACGAGCCTGAAGTTCCATGTGCATAGAACCTCCTTCAGACAAAGTACAAATTGGTAAATCTTTGTTTAATACAGTAACTCCTGTTGGACATTCGATATCACCTGCTAAGACTGTTTTTGGTCCTTCCTGGTCGATACGAAGTGTATAAACTTCATTGTCATGAATATCAATATCTAAAATCAATTGTTTCAAATTTAAAATAATTGAAGCAACGTCTTCTTTTACACCTTTAATACCTGTAAATTCGTGGTATACGCCGTCAATACGAATACTGAAGATCGCACCTCCAGGAATTGAAGATAATAATACACGGCGAAGTGCATTACCTAATGGTGTACCATAACGATATTCTAATGGTTCTAATAAGAATTTACCTACATTTGTTGTTTCTTCGATAGTCGAAATTTTATACTTTGTGCTCATTTGGACACCTCCTTAGTATGGTGACTATCCACGAGGTCGTTTTGGTGGACGACATCCGTTGTGTGGAATTGGTGTTAC
>NZ_JANFYN010000106.1 GCF_024460475.1 Holdemanella sp. MSK.7.32
ACGCAACAATGCTTTACGATGATCGGCTTTACGTCCCAATTTACGATTCCACATGATTCTTACTCCTCTTATTCATACGATTTGAAGAACAATCCCAATTGGTACATTTTGTCCTTCACTTCTTTGAGTGATTTCTTACCCAAATTCTTAACATGCATCATTTCATCTTCTGTTTTTTGTGTAAGTTCATCAACAGTTTGAATTCCTGCACGTTTTAAACAATTGTAAGAACGAACAGATAAATCCAAATCTTCAATCATCATTGTATTTACTTTCTTAACATCCTCAACTTGAGGTTTTTGAACCATGAAACTTTCTTCTAATTCTAAATCTGAAACAGTTAAAACTTCATCTAAGTTTTCCATACAAATCTTTGCAGCCATTGTGATAGCTTGTAAAGGCGTAATTGTACCATCTGTTTCTACATTGATATGTACTTTATCATATTTTTTATCCAACCCAACACGAGCAGGTTCTGCTAAATAATCTGCTTTACGGATTGGAGTGAAAGTTGCATCTAATACTACGACATCTTCACCAAAGTCGTATGACACTTTGTTTTCAATTGAACTCTTATATCCAGTTCCAGTTACAGCATAAATCTCCATTTCCAAGCTTGCACCTTTTTCTAAAGTACAAATCACTTGTTCAGGATCTACAACTTCAACAGCTTCTGGACAAATAATGTCAGCCGCCTGAATTGTTGCAGGACCCTTCTTTGAAATATGCAATGTTTGGAATCCTTCTCCATCATTGTATAATTGTACAGCTTTTAAATTTAATGAAATACGATAAATATCTTCTAAAATACCTTCGATCATTGTTGCTTTTCCATCAAATCCAGATACTTTAAATCCAACAATGCGTGTGCCAGGTACACTTGTTAATAATGTACGGCAAATGGTATTTCCAATCGTAATTCCAAAACCTCTTTCAAGAGGTTCAAAGATATAAGATCCAGTATTGTTTTCTTCATTCACAAAATCTTTATGAAGTGAAGCTCTTTCAAATTCCTGCATCGTTATCCTCCTTTAACTATCCACGAGGTCGTTTTGGTGGACGACATCCGTTGTGTGGAATTGGTGTTAC
>NZ_JANFYN010000107.1 GCF_024460475.1 Holdemanella sp. MSK.7.32
CACTTTCATTACCAATACGAACATAAGCTTCAAGTAATCCGTCTCCTGAATAATAGTAAGGTGTTTCTTCTCCTTTGAATACCTGAACAATTAAAACAACATTTCCATCTTCAGTATGAAAAGAAATTTTAAACTCTGGAATCGGATTTAATCTTGTTTTAATGATTTCGCTGATAAGTTCAGCATCTTTATCCGGAGTTTCTAAACCAACGATTTGATTATCATCTGAAATTCCAAAGATTAAGAAACCTCCTAAAGTATTCGCAAAAGCACTGATGCTTTTACACCAGCTTTTAGGTTTTTTAACTTCTAATTTTAACTTTTTATCATATTCTGTTGTTTCACCAATTATATTTTTAATTTCCAAGATATCCACCAACCTTTATAAAAATTATGACATAGAATTCTTTTAACAATCAAAAAAATACTATAAAGCAATCAAAATTTCATAGTAAGAAAGTAAATATTATTGCTACGTGTAGCTTTTTGCTTGTTCCATCCAATAAGAACGAATTCTTTCTATCATATCAATACAATCATTTTGCGCAGTAGTTGCATTATATTTTTTCATGTCACTGAAAGTATGTCCGCACGGTACAAGATCATTATCTACATAACCGCCACTAACTCCAACAAGCCATGAAGTAAATACACTTCTCTTAAATTTAAAAATATAATAATGCATCTCATACAATTCAAATTTTTTAACAAATTCAATTTTAGATGGCTTTTTTCCTAATTCTTGCGAATCTGATAACCATTCCACCATATTCATTTGAGCCACTTCTTGTTGTTTAATGTTCATTATTTTATCAATCCATTCATCCACATACTGGAATTTGTCAGTCTAAAATCAGGACTCCTGAGCAATCGGACATTTGTGTAAATGAAAGATCCGGAAATTCTTTTCTCAGTTCTTCAACGACAAAGTAGATTTCATCATTATCCCATGTGTCTCCTGCCTTCAATTTACACTGTTCTAAATCCTTTCGTGTTTC
>NZ_JANFYN010000108.1 GCF_024460475.1 Holdemanella sp. MSK.7.32
CCATTTGAACGTAAGAAGTAGTGAATGATGCCATAGGTTTCTAACCTCTTTTATCATTCCGCTCAAACTATAGTAGTTAAAACTACCGGTAAGTTTCTTGTTCAATGTCTTCATGAATTCGTCAAATTGAGTGGTTCTATTCTCTTTGACCCATTTCTTTAAGTTTGACTTGAATTGCTTCTTCTTTTTACGACTAATTTTGTGTCCTACAGAATAGTAACCTTTTCTTGTCTTACTGTTGAAATGTGTAAAGCCTAGAAAATCAAAAGTTTCTCTAGTTCCACAATTTCTTCCAAATGGAAGTATTCGTGTCTTTTCTTTGGATAGTTCCAATCCAAAAAGTTCCATTCTTCTAATAATGGCTTCATATACTCTTTGTGCATCTCTTTCATATTGAAACATAATCAGAAAATCGTCGGCAAACCTTACCAGGTATGCTTCTCCATATAACTGTTTCTTAATACACTTTTCAAACCATAAATCCAACACATAATGTAGATACACATTGGCAAGTATTGGACTAATCAGTCCACCTTGGGGTGTTCCTACACTTGTTTCCTCATATTTTCCTTCTATCATGACACCTGATTTGAGCATTCTCGCTATATATCTCAGGTAGTTCGGGTCTGCGATATCATTTCGAAGAAATTTCATGAGCCACTCATGGTTCACATTATCAAAGAAGCCTTTAATGTCACAGTCCAGTATATAATTTACCTTCTTATACATAATGGTATCATTGATTACTTTAATCGCATCATGAGCCTTTCGTTTCGGTCTGAATCCATATGAACAGTCTAGAAATCTAGGTTCATATACATCACTAAGTATATCTGCCATGGCTCCTTGAAAGAGCCTGTCTTCATAGACCGGTATCCCTAAAGGTCTTTTCTTGCCATTTCCCTTGTCGATTTCAACTCGTCTTACGGGTTGTGGCTTATAGCTAAAACTCTTAAGTCTAT
>NZ_JANFYN010000011.1 GCF_024460475.1 Holdemanella sp. MSK.7.32
AAAATATACAAAAAAAGACAATTTCATTTTGGAAATTGCCTATATACAATAAAAAGCCTATGTCCTTACGAAAAGGTATAGGCTTTTGTCAACAATCTGGGTGTTTGATTAAGGTCAAACACTTTTTCTTTTGAGTGGTGTATAATAAAATACATATGGAGGAAACATATGGAACAAGATTCTCTATTTTCAATACAAGAAGATACAAGGCCTTTAGCCGATCGTATGCGTCCGGAAACATTGGATGAATATGTAGGACAAAAACAGCTTGTTGCCAAGGGAAATCTTTTGTGGCAAATGATTGAACATGATCAAGTGACATCGATGATTTTCTGGGGTCCACCAGGCGTTGGAAAAACGACATTGGCACGTATTATTGCCCATCAGACAAAGAGTTATTTTGTGGATTTCTCAGCTGTTACTAGTGGCATTAAAGAAATCAAGGAAGTTATGAAGCAGGCCGATACGCGTAGGGCCTTGGGACAAAAAACAATACTATTCGTAGATGAAATCCATCGTTTTAATAAGGCGCAACAAGATGCGTTTTTACCCTATGTGGAAAAGGGAAGTATCATTCTGATTGGCGCTACAACAGAAAATCCTAGTTTTGAGATCAATTCCGCCCTTTTATCTAGGTGTAGAGTGTTTGTGTTAAACAGTCTAAACACGGATGACTTAAAAGATTTGATTATTCGTGCTATTTCCAGCTCAAAAGGATTAGGCAATTTAAAAATACATATTACGGATGAAGATATAGAGGCGATTGCCGCATTTTCTGGTGGAGATGCTCGTTTCTGTTTAAATACATTAGAGATGGTTGTTTATAATAGTCCAAGTGAATTGGATGGTATTCATGTTTCACAGGATATTTTGAAGCAATGCCTTCAAAAAAGGTCGTTATTGTATGATAAAAAAGGGGAGGAACACTATAATATTATTTCGGCTCTACATAAAAGTGTACGAAACTCCGATGTACAGGCCGCTGTATATTGGTTAGCACGTATGTTAGAGGCTGGAGAAGACCCTTTATATATCGCAAGAAGATTCGTTCGTATGGCTAGTGAAGATATTGGTATGGCAGATTCTAGAGCCTTAGAAATCTGTGTGGCAGCCTATCAGGCATGTCACTATTTAGGTGTTCCAGAATGCAATGTACACTTAACGCATGCAGCTGTATATTTGGCTTTGGCTCCAAAATCAAACGCTTTAGAAGTGGCTTATAATAATGCGAAGAGTGATGCATTAAAAACATTAGATCAGCCAGTTCCTTTACATATTCGTAATGCGCCGACAAAGTTAATGAAAGATTTAGGCTACAGTAAAGGATATGAGTATTCACATGATTATGAATATCACATGACGGATATGCAATGTCTTCCAGATGCTCTAGTTGGTAAAGAATATTATGTACCTAGTGATCAGGGTTCTGAAGTGAAGGTGCGAAATCGTCTTGCACAGATTAAACAAATCAAGGCAATGGTGCATAGAAATCGTATGATGAAGAAAAAATAGTTGAAAAAAGATATAAGATGGAATAGTGTATTTCAGTAGAAAGAGGTCATTATGAAAATAGAAATTCATAGTTTACAAGAAACACAGGAATTTGCCACTAAAATGGCAGATCTTTGCAGAAATAAACAATTAGTCATTACATTAGATGGAGATTTGGGTGCAGGTAAAACAACTTGGACAAAAAGCTTCGGGAAAGCTTTGGGTGTAAAGAATGTGATCAATTCACCAACTTTTACAATCTTAAAGGATTATAAACAAGAAGGTGGAGTCCCTTTCCATCATATTGATGCGTATCGTTTAGAAGGAAAATGTCAGGACTTAGGTTTTGAAGATTGTTTTGATGAAGGAATTACTGTAGTAGAATGGTCTGAATTTATTGAAGATCAATTGCCACAAGATCATATCAAAATTTCTTTTGAAGAAGGTATCGATGAAAATCGTACAGTGACATTAGAATATACGGGTCCTGTATCAAAAAGTATTGTGGAGGCATATCATGATTAGTTTATGTATGGATAGTGCTTATAAAGCATTAGTGTTAGGTTTATATAAAGATGGAACATTGATTGATGGTGTATCTATTGAAGCATTCAAGAAACAAAGTGAAACGATTTTTGTGGAATTAAATCAATTGTTTGAAAAGACAGGTTTAGACTATAAAGACGTAGATGAAGTGATCATTACAGATGGTCCTGGATCTTATACAGGCATTCGTATTGCGATGACAATTGCGAAAGTATTTTGTACACAAATGCATAAAACATTAAAGTGTATTAGTACAATGCAGTTGTTTGCGGGCATGGATGAAAGTGCCAATGTTATTTTGGATGCGCGTAGTAAAAGAGCCTATGTAGCTCACTTAGAAAAGGGTGTTGTGGTTGGTGAAACACAAATTTTAGAAGTCAATCAATTGGAAGATTTCTTAAACGAACATCCTGGAACATTATATGGAGATGGTTATTTGGTGAATCAAGAAGCTGTGACTAGTGATTTCTTGAAGAATTTTATGGAGGTGCCAAGTCGTACAATTGAAAATGTACATGCTTTAGTTCCTCAATATTTAAAAGAAAGTGATGCTTATAAAGCATGATCTTTAAAGAAATGAAAGACACGGATCTTGTTCGTGTTTTAGAACTTGAACAAGCTTGTTTTAAACAGCCTTGGCTAGAAAAAGATTGTTTATATGAATTGAATGAGAATCCCTTTTCTCATGGTTGGATCTTAGAAGATGGAGATACAATTATTGGCTACGCCTTTTTATGGGAAACCTTTGAAATGGCACAGCTTGCTCGTATTGGAGTCGATCCTGACTTAAGAAAAAGAGGATATGGTAAAGAATTGATGATGCATTTATTTGATCGAGCTCGAGAAGCGGCTTGTGAATATATGACATTAGAGGTTCGTGCTAGTAATGAGGCAGCCTTGAATTTATATCGAAAAATGGGCTTTATTCAAGTCAATGTATCTAAGAGTTATTATCCGGATGGAGAAGATGCTATTGTGATGACATTGGCATTGTAGGAGGATTGTATGATTATTATCGGAATTGAAAGTAGTTGTGATGAAACAGCCGTTGCGGTTGTCAAAGATAAAAAGGAAGTACTATCGAGTGTGGTCGCAAGCCAAATTGATGTGCATACAGAATTTGGTGGGGTCGTACCCGAAGTTGCGAGTCGTATCCATGTAGAAAATATTTCGTATTGTATTGAAAAAGCATTGAAGGATGCCAATATCACTATGGAAGATGTGGATGCGGTTGCTGTTACGCAAGGTCCAGGCTTAATTGGATGTTTACACGTTGGGGTGCAGGCTGCAAAGACTTTGGCTTTTGCCTACCACAAACCATTAGTTCCTGTACATCATTTGGCAGGGCATATTTATGCCAATGAATTAGTGGTGGATATGAAATATCCTGTATTGGCTCTTGTTGTTTCTGGTGGAAATACAGAACTTGTTTATATGAAGGATGAAACAAGTTTTGAAATCTTAGGAGAAACACAGGATGATGCGATTGGAGAAGCCTTTGACAAAGTGGCTCGTGTGTTGGGTCTTGGATATCCTGGTGGTCCTAAAATTGATAAATTGGCAAAAGAAGGTAAGCCAGTATATGAACTGGCAAAACCGAAGACACAAGGTCGTTATGATTTTAGTTTTTCTGGATTGAAAAGTAGTGTTCTACAATTTACAAAGCGTATGGAAAGACAGGGCAAGACATTTGATATGGCAGATTTGGCTTGTTCATTCCAGGAATGTGCATTGGATGAAATTTTTTCTCGTGTAAGAGCCGTATTAGATGATCATAAAGATATTCGTCATTTCGTTGTAGGTGGTGGAGTAAGTGCCAACTCAAGACTTCGTGAAAAGGTAGAAGAATTAAGAAATGAATATCCGGAAGTTGAATTTACTGTACCTCCAATGTATTGTTGTACAGACAATGCGAGCATGATCGGTGTTGCAGGAACCATTGCCTATCTTTCTGGAAGAAGAGGGGATGCGAGTTTAACAGCGGATTCAAGTTTAGAAATCCAATAGGAGGTTTTTATGCAAGAGTTACGTTTACTTCAAGAAAAAGATTTAGAAAGTATATATCCAATCTATGTACATTATGTAAAGACAAGTACAGCTATATTTGATCTTGTGCCAGATTCTTTTGATGTATTTAAAGAACAGATGATGGAAATTTCAAAGACAAATCCATTTTATGTCGCACTTAATGATGATGTTTTAATTGGCTATGGCTATGTACACCCTGCTTTTTCTAAAGAGGCGTATAAGTATTGTGTAGAACTTACTATTTATTTTAAAGAAGGAAAACACTATGGTTTACCTTCTAAAATGTTAGATCAGCTTGAAACAGATTGTAGAAAGCTAAACATGCGTTGGATCATTTCATGCATTACAGATTCGAATGAAGAAAGTATTGCCTTTCACAAAAAACATGGTTTTACATGGTATGGGGCATTACCTTCTTGTGGTATGAAATTTGATGTTTGGCATGGAGTAGTTTGGTTGTGTAAAAATTTGAGTGAAGATCAAATGGATTATACTTGTGCAAATAACGCAACTATCTTGGGTAATGTTTCAATTGGTAAAGATTCAAGTGTTTGGTATAACGCAGTGATTCGTAGTGAAGAAGAAACGATTGAAATTGGGCAAGAAAGCAATATTCAAGATCAGTGTGTTTTGCATACGGATCGTGGCTGCCCATTAAAAATTGGTGATCGTGTCACGATTGGTCATGGGGCTATTGTTCATGGTTGTACGATTGAGGATGAGGTGCTTATTGGTATGGGTGCTATTGTTTTAAATGGAGCTTGTATTGGAAGCCATAGTATAATTGGTGCTGGTTGTGTTGTACCTGAAAATATGGTGATTCCACAAAAGAGTGTTGTGGTTGGAGTACCAGCTAAGATTATTAAGAAGACTTCAGAATCTCAGGTTTCTGACATTCTTTCAAATGCAGATCATTATGTAAAATTATCAAAAAAATTGGATTAGTCATTTGGCTAATCCTTTTGTATATTGTAAAATCGATGTAGTGAGGTTGATTATGGAAAACTTATTAAATTATGTACGTTTAAGAAGAGATATCGACTTTTCTATTTGTCCCTTTAATGAGGTGGATATGTTAGTATGTGCCGATCTATCTTATGTGGATTGGGATGGCATTGTGGAAAAGGACGAGGTTTCTTTAGAGAAAGCATGTCGTAAATATCTTTCTTTATATAGTGAAGAGGAATTAAAGAGTAAGTATACATTTTCAATGAATCTTCCCCATTTAATTGATGTGTTACAAGATACGATTCGTTATGGAAATATTAAGTTGAAGAACTATAAAAAAGTCTATAGCGATGAAGATGTGATTCAATTTAGTGTGGTAACACTTGTGTTGCCAGATGGATCTTTCGTACTTTCTTTTAGTGGTACAGATGGTAGTATCACGGGTTGGAAAGAAAATTTAATGATGACCTATAGCAAGGATCTTCCTTGTCAAATCCTGGCGAAGGATTATGTCAAAGAAACTATTGCGGATATTCCTGAAACGAGTTATTTGTTTGGATTAAAAAAGAAAAAGGTCTATCCAAAGATGTATTTGACGGGGCATTCAAAGGGTGGAAATCTAGCGATGTATGCCTATTTAAAAAATCCAAAACTACAGGGATATATTGAAGGTGTGAAAAGTTTTGATGGGCCTGGCTTTGCGGATGGTTTTTGGCAAGGTGATGAGGATGTATCTAAGATCACAAACTATATTCCTAAGGATAGTATAGTGGGTCGTGTTTTAGATCATAGAGAACAAACGAAAATCCTGGATGCTCAAGGTTCTGGTCTAGTTCAGCATGATACGCTTATGTGGAGTGTGGATATAAAAGACTTTAATTATTGTGATGCACTCACAAAAGAGAGTGATGATTTATTGGAATATGTAAATAAGTTATTGATGGATCGTCCACTGGAAGAAAAAGAGCGCTATTGTCATTTGATTGGAGAATTATTTGATCGTATGGAAATTTATACGATTGCGGATTTAACTGAATTTTCATTTAAACAGGCATTGTCTGGAATTAAGGAGATTCGTCAATTGAATGCAGAAGAAATTAAGTTTATGTTTGAAGTTGTGAAATTTATTGCGGTGCAATCCGCTCCAATATTAGTGAAAGGAAGAAAGTAAAATGAGAAAAATAGGTTGGATTGGTGCTGGCATTATGGGCCAGCCAATGGTTATTCATTTATTGAATAAAGGTTATGAAGTGCATGTGTACGCAAGACATCCAGAAAGGGTAGAACAAGCTAAAAATGCAGGCGCTATTTTAGAAGAATCGATTGTGTCTTTGACATCCAATGTAGATGTCATTTGTACAATGGTCGGTTTTCCTAGTGATGTTAAAGAAGTATATGATGTGATTTTTAGTTGTATTGATGCGGGTAAAACTTGTATTGATTTTACGACTTCAAGTCCAAAACTTGCCAAAGAATTGTATACAAAAGGAAAAGAATTGGGTGTTCATGTATTGGATGCGCCAGTGACTGGTGGAGATACGGGAGCTAAAAATGGTACTCTAACTGTATTGGTTGGTGCAGATAAAGAGGATTTTGAAACGAATAAAGAAATCTTTGAAGCGTTTGGAACACAAATTGAGTATTGTGGCAAGGCGAGTTGTGGACAACATGTCAAGATGGCTAACCAAATCATGATTGCGAATACGTTACAAGGTATTTGTGAGGCCATGTCGTATTTGAATTGTAAAGATGTGGATGAATCTTTCGTGTATCGCTTCTTGCGTAATGGTGCTGCTGGATCTAAACAATTGGAATTTCAAGGTAAGAAGATGTTAGAGAATGATTATGCGCCTGGTTTTTATGTGAAGCATTTTGTGAAGGATTTAAAAATTGCAGTACAAGAGGCAAATTTTCCTTTGTATGGTGTAAATCGTGTCATCAAAGAATATGTGGATTTAATGGATCGTGGTATGAGTGATTTGGGTACGCAATGTTTGATTGAATATTTTAGAAAGTCACAAATTAAAGCGGTTATCTTTGATATGGATGGTTTGATGTTTAATACGGAGAAGATGTTTAAGGATGAGTTTAAAGAGAAGGCCAAAGAATTAGGCGTTTCTTGTCCAGACTATTTTCCAGAACCTTTAATTGGTTGTGATTCAAGAAAGGTTGCAGAGTTTGAAGCAATGTATCCAGGAGTGACAAGAGTTATGGAAGAAATCCAAGAAGAGCGTGTGGATTATTTCTTTACATATTTTAAAGAGCCTGGTAGTGCCAATATGGTTGGTTTACAGAATCTAATTGAGTATATTGAAGAGAATAAGATTCCTTATGCGGTGGCTTCAAGTTCGCATCCGCAGGCTATTAAAAAGTTCTTGTCGCATGCGGGTTTTGTGTTAAGTCCAAATGTGATTGTATCTTCTAAAGAGGGATATAAATCAAAACCGGCTCCAGATGTTTTCTTGGCAGCAGCTGAAAGATTAGATGTAAAACCAGAAAACTGTTTAGTATTAGAGGATAGTAAGCATGGAATTATGGCAGCAGCCAATGCGAAGATGCATTCCATTTTTATTCAAGATCAGATTGCGCCAGATGACGAAATGAAGGAGTATATCCAAGAATCTTGTACGGATTTAAATGGGGTAATTGATTATTTAAAGCGTTGTAAATAATTGGTTGCTACTTTATAATATTGTTGAGAAATTAATAGGAGGACGTAATGAAAAAAGAATTAGTCATTGTTCTTGATTTTGGAGGACAATATAATCAGTTGGTTGCACGTCGTGTTCGTGAGTGCAATGTATATTGTGAAATTTATTCATATAAAACAGATTTAGAAAAAATCAAAGCTATGGATCCAAAGGGAATTATCTTAACTGGAGGACCAAATAGTTGTTATGAAGCAGATTCACCAACATATTCAAAGGAATTATTTGAATTGGGTATCCCAGTTCTTGGTCTTTGCTATGGCGCACAATTGATGATGCATGTATTGGGTGGAAAAGTAGAAAAAGCGGATCACCGTGAATATGGTAAGACAGAGGTTCTTGTGGATAAAACTTCTTCTAAAATCTTCGAGGGCGTATCTGAAAAAACAATTTGCTGGATGTCACACTTTGACTATATTTCACAGGTAGCACCTGGTTTTGAAATTACGTCTCATACAGATAACTGTCCTTGTGCATCAAGTGAAAATGCAGAAAAAGGATTATATGCTATTCAGTTCCATCCAGAAGTATTGCATACACAAGAAGGTTCAAAAATGTTATATAACTTCGTTCGTGGTGTTTGTGGATGCTGTGGTGATTGGAGAATGGATAACTTTGTTGAAGAACAAATTAAAGCTATTCGTGAAAAGGTTGGAGATGGAAAAGTTTTATGTGCTTTAAGTGGTGGTGTAGACTCTTCTGTTGCAGCTGTATTATTATCAAAAGCAATTGGTAACCAATTGACATGTGTATTTGTTGATCATGGTTTACTTCGTAAAAATGAAGGGGATGAAGTAGAAGCTGTATTTGGTCCTGAAGGTCCATATGAGTTAAACTTCATTCGTGTAAATGCACAACAAAGATATTATGAAAAGCTAAAGGGTGTTGAAGAACCAGAAGCAAAACGTAAGATCATTGGTGAAGAATTCATTCGTGTATTTGAAGAAGAGGCTAAGAAAATTGGAAAAGTTGATTTCTTAGTTCAGGGAACGATTTATCCAGATGTTGTTGAGAGTGGTTTAGGTGGAGAATCTGCCGTAATTAAATCTCACCACAACGTTGGTGGACTTCCTGATCATGTAGATTTCAAAGAAATCATTGAACCATTACGTGACTTGTTCAAGGATGAAGTTCGTAAAGCCGGTTTAGAATTAGGCATTCCTGAATACTTGGTATTCAGACAACCATTCCCAGGACCTGGTTTAGGAATTCGTATCATTGGTGAAGTAACTGAAGAAAAAGTAAAAATCGTACAAGATGCAGATGCCATTTATCGTGAAGAAATCGCAAATGCTGGATTAGATCGTTCAATCGGTCAATACTTTGCAGCATTGACAAATATGCGTTCCGTAGGTGTTATGGGTGATGAAAGAACATATGATTATGCCATCGCTTTACGTGCCGTTAATACAATTGACTTTATGACTGCAGAATCAGCTCAGATTCCATATGAAGTATTAAATAAAGTTATGTCTCGTATTATTAATGAGGTTCGTGGGGTTAACCGTGTAATGTATGACCTTACTAGTAAGCCTCCTGGAACAATCGAGTTCGAATAGTTCAACAAACATCAAAAGTCCTTTATATAAGGACTTTTTTATATGCCAATTTTGGCTGTGAGTACAAAATGAGTACACAATTTATTGGATGAATTATCGGAAACCGATAATTCATATGACTGTATAAGCAAAAAACACCAAAATTAGAGCAAAATAATAAAGCAGATTCACATGTACTATTAGGACAGTTGATCTGCTTTTATTTATTGTTAATTTTGTTTATCGTATGTAATCCAATCTGAATCCCAGGTGTTTTTATAAGCATTGAATTTTCTCTTGCTTAAATGTCCATCTACATCTTTGTATTTCCATCGAGTTATGTCTTTTGCATTGTCTAAAGCATGATCAGGTATATATAGAGAATTCTTTTCTTTTAAGTCAATTTCTTTTTTTAAAAGTGAATAATTTTTTATTGGAGATATAAAACTTTCTCCATTCATATTTACGACTAATTGTTTTTCTCCTCCGTTTACCAATATGTATGCATTAGATTTTGATATTTCATATGTGCCTTTTGTTAGATTTGATTCTGTGTAGTAAGGTGTCAAAATCAAAAAATTAAGAAAAATCATTATAATTAGCATAGGAAATACGAAAATAGTCGGACTAGTCTTTTTATTAAGAATAGCGTTTATGCGGTAATTTAGATTTGATTTTCTATTGAATGATAAGTTTGAACTTAAAACAGTTGTAGAAGATTTGATTGCTTGTTTTTGCGTTTTAATCAGAAAATTCAGGTAATCTAGTTTTTGGTGTTCTTCAAGATTTTCAATAGTTTTGTTGTCAGCGTGAAGTTCAAGATAAAGATCCAACTGCTTGTCAAAAATGTATATTGGAATAAACCACCAAAATAGGATTTTAAATACATTTACAATGAACTTGATGAAATTATCTTTATGTAAAATATGTGTTATTTCATGTTTAAGTGCATAATCAATTTCTTCGTTGTTCAGATTTTCAGGTATTAAAATGATTCCTTGTAATCCTATAACAATCGGTGTATTGATGTAGGATGTTTGATAAATTTCATAATCAGGATTTACTATACGATTACCATTTTTTCTTATCTCGCGAATGATGTAATTGCATTCTCTGATTTGTTTCATTAGTTTTGTAAATTGGTAGATGCTTCCAATTATAGCAACAGAAAGTAGAAAATGGTACATGTAAATCTGATTGAATAGTTTAT
The DNA here is from genome assembly GCF_024460475.1 of Holdemanella sp. MSK.7.32. Classification (GTDB taxonomy): domain Bacteria; phylum Bacillota_I; class Bacilli_A; order Erysipelotrichales; family Erysipelotrichaceae; genus Holdemanella. The sequence goes on from NZ_JANFYN010000011.1 coordinate 10,470, forward strand.
ATTGAAGAATATCGATTAGTGGATTCATAATCTTATCTAAAGGGATAAGAATTGATAACTTGGTTTCAAATGGAAAACATAGTTTTATGAATATGATCAACAAAAATAATCTGAAGAATACTTGATTCATGTTCCATTGTTTATGAATACAAAAATCAAAAATAAATATCATACAACTTGTCAAAATTAATGTGGATAGTAATGTTGACAAAATAAATGTCATATAATTCACCTAATTTCTTTTTTTCGTTTGTCGATTAGCTTTTGAAGTTCATTTAAAGAATCTAAATCATCTTCTTCATCAACTAATCCGCATAGTAGTTTAAAACGATTCGAATCGCTAATAAAAGCAGATATATATTGAGCTTGAGAAACTAAAGGCTTATATGTTCGGGTTAGAGATTTTTTGTTGAAAACAATATCATCTACTTCTATAAATTTACATTTTAATAAGTTACGCAAAACTTGCTGAACGGTATTGATATTTAAGTCGGGTGACGTATCTTTGATTTCACTAGCTGATAATGCGGAATCGGCATTCCATAAAATATCCATTATAGTTCTTTCTTTTTTTGTTAGTTGTTCCATAAGTTATTCCTTCTTTCATTTATATTTTAACATATGAAAAAAATAAATAAAACACTTGTAAAAAAATAATGCCGTGTTATATTTTTAATAGGAAAACGTTTTCTAATGCAGTACAACTTATTACTATGTAGTTAATATTTAAAGATGGAGGTGAAACAATGAAAAAGATTCGATTATTAATTCCTTTGTTTATTGGTCTAGTTGCTGTTTCGGCTTATCCTGCTTTCGCAAGATCGAGTGAGGAACCGGTCAATGTTGAAGAAGTGAATGAAACAAATGAGAATGTAGGTTATTTTCCTGGATGTGATGATGATGAAAAAGTAATTCCATTAGGGGATGGCTTTCTAGGCGGAGAAGCTTACTTACAAAATGGGGATGAAGAGATCTACTTGAATAGTGAAACGGATTCGAGTGCAATCACTGTCAAAGAAGCAAAGGAAATCTTAGAAAGCCGACAGGTAGAGTCTGACAATCAATAATTTATGTTAGCAATATAAAATACCATACAAATTTAGATGTATGGTATTTTTCTGTCATATGCAAAAAACACCTCCAATTCGCAATATTTGTAGAATTTAAAATTTTACAAATACATCTTACAACTGGAAGTGTATAAATGGCTCTGATTAATGGATTGGGTGGCTCTAAATGATGGAACGGGTGGATTTCTGTAGTGGACAGAGTGGCTCTGAGTGCGTGGAATACTCACCATCACCAATTTCCGTTGTTTTATCTGGATTTTTAATGTAGTTAAGAATACGATTCAAATCATCTTTTACATTTCATGTTTTTGTGATTGCCAATGTATCACCTTCTTTCGTTTTATTTGGCCGCATTTCAATAAACAAGGCAAAGCTTATTCAACTTTGTCTTGTTTGTCTATATGTCGATCTTTTAAATAGTATCCACCAGTTTTATTTGAGCCACGATGTTTAACATATTTTCTTAAATTTCTACGGATTTCATTTCTAACTTTATCTACAGTGGTTTCAATTCCGTTATTTTCTATTTCCAAAATCAATTCTGGAATGCGTAACCCCGGTTTTACATTTAATATTTGCAAAATTGCAAGTCCTAAATCATTTATTTGGTCATTTATAGATTCATTTTCAATATAATTTAAATTTGGTAGTGTAACAATGAAGAAATTCTCTGTAGCCTTAAATTCTGGTTTTACATCATAATTATTGTAACTATAAATTGTTCTTGGGATTCCAGTTCCAAAGTTTTCAATCATGCCTTGTTTATCAAATACGTGTACTGGTCTTGGATTTCTGTAGGTTTGTATTCCATTCATAATATCCTCCATGGAAGCGTGGTAGTGCATTAGATAGCCCAGGGTCTTAGGAATGTTCCCTAAATATTTGTCTTTTGGATATCCAAAGAGGTTGCTTGCTACAACTGTAGACAATTATTTGGGCACATCCTTCTTTTTAGATGACATAAAATCTGATAATTCAGATTCCATCTTTTCTAATAATTCCTTCTTTTGATTTAAGAGTTTTAAGGTAGAAGTAAGTGTTAAATTTTCTTCATTTAGTTGTGCAAGCTTTCCATCATTTTTAGTTTTTCGAGCTTCATAATATTTGATTTTTTTAATTCGTCTAGTGACATTCCTTTATATTCTTCTTCTGAACGAATAATTGGACTAGCATGGACACAGTGATTAGCTAAGTTTATATAAGCTAATTCATCATTAAAATGTGATAAATCAGATTGAATATCATTGTTTTGGTTGTGGAACATTAAGAAAATAATATAGTAGGGAGCATGATAATCATATTCACCAAAATCTCCAGATTCATCAACAAATACACTTGATTCATTCATCTTGGGCCTCATTATAAAATAAATGGCGGGTGTCTTACCCGCCTTGGTGTGGACCCGAGTCTAACGACCAGCCCAGACGTTCTCGCTTAATTCTCGAACTTTGTACCTAAATTGTACCTAGAATAGCTTTGTGATGCAAATTTTTATGTTTACTAATTCTTCATTCACATCTTTAAATTCTTTTGGATGATTGTCGATACATTGATATTTATTAGATAAGACTTTTATGATTTTAGATGTTGCACCAATACCAATTTCATCATTATCTAAATGAAAGATGATGGTTTTAATGTTTTTGTTTCTTTCTAGAAATGACTTTAACGCCCGTCTTTAGAAGATTGCACTATTTTTGTTTACAGGTCAAAAATTATCGATATTATACAGAACCTTTATTTTTATATATGTAATAGAGTTCCTTATATCTTCTTTGAATTAAATATACTTCCTCTAGATCAGCTAGATAAAATTTCTGAAATCCATATGAAAATATACTTTGGCTATTTTGAAAAATAAACTCAATATCTTCTTGGTATTTTTTATTACATAAATAATTAGGGTCTTTTAACTTAATAGTCAATGAATCTGATATCTTCTTTAAAAGATTTGAGATTTTACTATCTTGCTTTGAGGCGAATTCATTTATCCAATTAATATAATAATTTGCTTTTTCATATTCTTTTAATTCGGTATATAAATATCCGAGTTTATGAACTACAAAAAAAGAGCTAATCGAAAAAGCGTACTTATCTGCTTCTAATGCTTCTAAATAATATTTTGCTTTTTCTATGTTTTTCTTTTCTAGCATAGTTGCTCCTAAGTTATAATTGATGACAAAATTAATATCATATTTCATAAATGGAGCAAGATTTTCCAGTTTTTTAAAATACTTTACAGACTCATTAGAATTGCTTAATTCCAATGAGCATAGTCCCAAGAGAAGTAAACAGCCATACATTAGATTAATGTTACAGTTTTCACAGGCCAATTCATAACATTTCTTTGTGCCCATATAAGCTTCGTTTATGTTCCCATTATGAAATAAATCATCACAATAAAAATAGCTCAACCATCCATGTTTGTCACCATCAATAATTTTTTTGAAATCTCTGAGTCTATTATTGGTATTCTTGTATCTTATAATCTTTAATAAATTATAAAAATATAACTCGTTAAAATCCCCAAACTCAATCACTTCGCTTATCAAATCTAAGATTTCCTCATCAATATCTTTATTATTTATATGATATAAATCAAAGTTAGAAAAGAGTTTCGCAATATAGAAAAAGAGAATATATTCCGAATGAAGATAATTATATTGCTCATCCTCTATTTTTGCCATTAAATCTGATCTATCCAAATTTAACATAAGTCTTTGTATAAATAACTCTGTTACAGGTTTAAGACGATTCGTATTTGCTTCTAAAATATCAATATTGATATTGCTCAATCTTTCTAATATCTGATTTATAATTTTAGGATTAATATTACTTTTGTTGTTTTCTATTTTACTCAATGTTGAAGGGGTACATATTCCATCGCATAATTCTGATATTGATTTTTTCTGTAGATAGCGATTGATTTTTATATATTTACCGTAATTTACCATATACATTCATCTCCAAAAAAAACATTTATAATATATATTCGATTTTATCATAGATCCGCTCTTCAAAAAATTGAATTTCAATATTTTGCTATCAATGAAAAACTATTGTTTTTTTTAAATGTTCAAAAGAGTCGTTTGTCATGAGTAAAAAAGTCATTTTTAATACTTATAAAATTGAAAGGTATTATTAATTTTATGCTACAAGTGTTCTTTTCACCAATTTAAAACACATTAAACAAGAAATATTTCTTGCAAAATAAATCTAAAACGTGTATAAATGATATTGCTTGTGGAAATGTTTTAAATATATCAACAATGAAAAATATGGATAGAATGATTGTTTTTTTTAATAGAATTATTCACAAAAATTTATTGGAGGAAAATGCATATGGAGTATAAAAGAAATATATATTTATTCTTAATCTTTGATTTTTTAACGAATTTATCACCGTTAAGTTTTATTTATGCGCTTTTTCTAAAGCAACAAAATATGTCTTTAACACAAATTGGATTTATTATTTCAGTGTATCAGATTTCAAAACTTATTTTTGAAGTTCCAAGTGGTGTTTTTTCTGATAAATATGGTAGAAAAACATGTGCTTATATTGGGCAGGTTTCACTAATTGCTTTTTTGATCTCTACTCTTATTACACGTTCATATAACTCCTTTTTATTGATTTCTATCATTCGAGGAATCTCTTTTGCGTTTTTATCCGGAACTGCTGACTGTATTTTTAGTGAGTCTATTTTAAAATGTTGTCCAGATAAAATGGATTACTATATGGGCATCGATAAAATATTGTTCTATTGTAGTATCGGATTGTCTAGTATAATTGGTGGCTTTTTGGCTAGATATAGCTATGCTACTGTATTCTACTTTGATATCGTTATACAAATTATATGCTTTATTTTTATATTTATATTTAAAGAAACACGGATGTTCAATAACAATCAGATAAAAGAACCTAAGGAGTGTTTTCGATTTTTTCGTGGGTTTGATTTTTTAATATTAAAAACTTACTAAATTTCTGATTATCTTTTCATAAGTTGGTAAATGCCGATATATCCCGTATTTTAGGGCTTTATCGGTATTTTCTTTTCGGAAGATACCTTGCATAAGCTGGCATTTACCAGCATGAAAATGCAACCAAAAGTAGTAAATGAGTAGTAAATATACGCTCCGATATTAACAAGCCAGTCTTTCCAGTTCTGCTTTTGCAGATTGAAATGTACCGTGTGCGTAATAGCCAAGTGTCATGGTTATGTTGGCGTGTCCCATGAGATATTGCAGGGTGTTTGGGTTCATTCCTCTGTTTGCCATATTTGTACAATAAGTATGTCGGAATGAATGTGGTGTGATGTTCGGTAACTTGTCCGTGTGATATTTGTTATACTTCTTAATCAGCCCTCGCACCATACCCTCATAGTTTCCTGCAACCTTAGGCAAGCCCTCACGGTTTAAGAATAGGAAATTGCTGTAACCACCTACAATCAGCGGTTGTGCCTTTCCTCTGTTCTTTAGTATTCTTTGGATTGCTTGATAAGCCCGTTCTGTCAATGGAAGTTCCCGTTTTCCGTTTTTGGTTTTTGGCGTTTCAATATAGTAGCCGATTTCGCTGTCTTTCAATAACTGGTGGTCTATATTGAGTATTTTGTTCTGCATATCAATATGCGTCGTCAGTCCGCAAAATTCAGAAATACGAAGTCCCGTTTCCAACAGAAGCACAACCTCATCATAATACTTGCTGTAAATCTTATCCTTTTCCATAAAGGCAAGCAGGCGTTCTTCCTGCTCTGGTGTAAGGATAACTTTCTGCTCCGTATCATCTTCCAGAACATCACTTAGCTTAAATTCAAATGGGTTCTTTCTGATACAGTCGTCTTGTATCGCCATGTAAAATGACGCTTTCAAGGAACGCTTATAGTTATCAATTGTTTTATAGGCATATCCTTTTTCACTCATTCTGATAGCCCATTCTTTAGCGTCCGACTGCTTAACAGTATCAATCGCCCTCATACCCAATGGGTCATTTTTCAGAGCGTTCATAAGATACTGTCGTCCCTTTTCGGTAGCCCTCTTGATGTTCTTTCTTTGGCTGTTCTTTTTCTCGTAAAGCTGGCAGACTGTCATTTTACCGCCGACTGTGTCGATACTGTCGTTAAGGTCTTTTTTTATCTGTGCTTCTTTTTCCCTCAATGAAATATCATCACGCTTTCCAGCAGGTGTCTTGTCTGTCGGTACAAGTTTCCAAGAATAGATAAATTGTGGCTTTCCGTATATATCGGTATATTTATAAACGTATCTTCCGTCTTTTCGCTGGCTCTCTCCATTACGCAAATTGCGATTTTTACTGTCTTTTCGTTTTACATTAGACATAGTGTAAAGCTCCTTTCCGTCATGGAATGAGCCGTGATACGCTATACTTTATTATACCATATCTACGGCTCAATGACATTAGATTTCGTCCAATGTATCTATGATTTTTTCAAATTGTTTTCGCTTAATCTGAATACGATTACCGTTCACGATAACCCAGCCAGCGTCAATATTTTCTTCGGCTAATTTACGCAATTTTTTTTCGCCAATGCGGAAGTATTTAGACGCTTCTTCAATCGTCAGCGTATATTTTTCCCAGATAGGCACATCAGTATTGTTCATAATCTATGCACCCCCTTTACTGTGTGTTGTTTTTTTACAAGCAGACAGACGGCTTTGGAAAGCTCCATTAGTATCTCAACTATTCCCATTCTTGTGGGCAGAACCGCACCATGCGGACGTATCATTATTCTGTGAGGATAGGTCATGGCAAAACGACTTTTCCAACAGTCGCTCTCGGATCACTGCGTGGGTCGCTCGCTTTCTTTTGGAAAGGTCGTGGCGTACAGTCCCCGTGGCTCGCTATCTCACAAACGTATCTGTCTGCTTTATTCAGTTGTCAAAGAGCTGTGGCGAAAGCGTGTTGCTTTCATGTAAAAGCAGGGCAGAGCAGGAAAGAGGGGGACATTAAACCATGCTCTGCTAAAAACTGCTTATTCTTCTTCGATTTCTAAGGCAATATCAAACCCTAAAATCATTTTGATAAGTGCTTCTCGGATAAGTCCCTTTAACTCCATATCTACAACAATATAGACATTGCCGTATTCATCATAGAGTGGACGCAAACAGCACTTTGATATGTACGGGTCATAAAATGCCAGTATTTTTTCAATCGCTTTTTCGTCCCCGTCCATTGCTTGCGAAAGCAAATAGTAGGACGGCTTCTTAAATGTTTGCTTCATTTTACTGCTTCTCCTTTAGTATTTTTTTCATAGTTTCCAAAGCATGATGTCGGTTTCTAAATACACCGCTTTGCGTAATCTTTTGTAAGTTGGCAATTTCACTTTCTGTCATTTCCAAGAAGTAATACATTAACAGAGTATTTCTCTTTCTTTCTGGAAGTTTTTTCAAGGCTTCTGCCAGCTCATCATCAAGGACACGAATATCAATGCCACATACTGAAAAGATTGTATAATCTGTTTCGTAGTCATCCCACACAGCAAAATTTTCAACGAAAATTTCTGGAAGTTCACAGAATGGAATTTCTTTATCTTTTCGTCGTTTCAATCCTTGTTGGTAGTCCTTTACAATATGACGGACAACTTTCTTCAAACAACTTTCAAAGCGACATTGAACTGTTTTCTGGAAGTCAGACGGTTTCATCAATCTCACCCCCTTTCCACTATGATTTGAAAAGTGTTTATCCCTCTTTCCGCACCATATAGGGAATGAAAGGTGTGATTTAATGACCTCTTTTGAAAAATTTTTAAATTTTTTTCGGGTATGAAAAAAGCCCGCACAAAACATATAGTCTGTACGAGCCTTTAAAGCTAAAACATATTCAATTTTTAATAGTGTGCTATTAGGTGGAATTTGATTGCAAAGAATTGTACTTAAAGCTTTCCATAATGCAAGCCCCCTTAAAGCACCGTATCAATGTTGGCATGGTTTTCAAATTACTCTGAAAAATTATGAACTGTTCCTTTTGGAAATGTAATGGTCAGTCTTGTATATTCTTTTTCCGTAGAAGCAATATCCAATTTCAAGCCCAACCTATCGCATAATTTTTTCGATAGATACAGTCCCATACCCGTTGCATTTGCCTTGTTTCTATTTGAACCCGTAAAACCTTTTTCAAATACACGGGATAAATCAGACGCTTTTATTCCACAACCATTATCTTCAATCACAAGCAATATATTTGTACACTTACAGTTTTGAAAGTAAACAGAGAGTAAAAGAGCCGTGATAATGCAGATCACAATTTTGTGAAGCATTTCCACGACCCTTTTATTATAATTTTACCTTTGTCTTTTTTGTAATGATATAAATATATTCTTCTGGTGTAGGGCGTTTATTCCCAAAATACTTTTTGAAATTTGCCTGCACCTCTGGGTCGGTGCTATTCATAGCTTCATCAATCGTTGCTTCAATATTTTCCCGTACATCAGCTAATGACATACCGCCAGCCTTTGCACCAGCCTTTAATGCTTTTTTAATATCTCGTTTTTTTAACCCTATCATTCGAACCAACTCCCTAAAATGAGTTAATCTTCTTTTTCAAAAATTAAATCAATCTTTCGCATACAACCTTTTGCGTCAATTTCTGTAGGTATAAAACCAACATAGCGATACCCATTTTCTGCATAGCTATTTATAACTTCCTTATGTTTATCGGTGCAAAGGAACACAACACCTTTCGCAGTATAATCAATTTCTAAATATTCATATTTTTTCATTTTTCCTCATTTCCTTTCTCTTTCATATTTTCTCTACGCTTTTTGATTGCCTTATTTCTTAAAGGAATACCAACGCCCAATATCAATCCTACTACCAAAATAGTCAAGTCCATAAGCACACCTCTCTTTTCTAAAACTCTTTTTTCTTTAGTATTGTTAAGCTAATAAGATAGGAGATACCTAAAATAACAACTGAAAGCAATAAAAATAATATTATATATACTAGTGGTTCAAATTTAGGTAATTTATTTATTAAGACATATAAATCTATTCCTAAATATTCAGTAGTTTTTATAAGAAGCAGTCCTATAACAAATATAAATCCCATTACACCTATGATAGCAATTCTTCCTTTTTCTCCACCAAATTTCAAGATAAAAGGAAGCATGATTGATAAAATCAATAAAATAGTAGGAAATAAAGAACCTGCTGTTAAAAAAATTTCATTAAAACTGCCTGTTTTTGTAATACCAATAACAACTAAACTAATAACAGTTCCCAACAACAAAAACATTATTCCTGAAATCAATCCAAAAATATATTTTTCCAGTACATAATCTTTTCGTGTTATCGGTAAAGAAAATAAAAAAGCATTTCCATTATCAAATTCATCATAGCTAATTGAACTCAATGAGAATAATGCCCCCACAAAACCTAAGAAACCAATCGGAAACGAAGTCCCCGGAGATACTATTATCATTATTATAGATATAGCAGTAATAGTCATAAAGAAGTTTTTCTGTCCTTTCAGCAATTTAAAATCTTTAATCAATAAACCTTTCATTATTCAACACCTCTAATCATCATTGTTATTACTTCGTCTATATTTCCTTTTTCAATCGCCATTTGAGGATAATTTTCAGCATAATATTGTTTTTGATTAGTTAAACAACTATATCCATAGCTTTCTTTTTTTGTACGTAAAATATATTGTCTATCTAATTTGGAATATTCTTCTTCATCAACTTTAAGTAGTGCATAATCGCTTAGTAAAACATCAGTATCTTCGTGCATAATTACTTTTCCTTGATGTATCATATAAAGGTCATCACATAAAGTTTCTAAATCACTGGAAATGTGAGAACTAATTAAAATAGAGCGTTCTTCGTCTTTTTCTATAAAATCTCTTAGCATTTCTAACAATTCATCTCTAGCTATTACATCTAATCCCGCCGTTGGTTCATCAAGAATTAACAACTTTGCATTGTGTGAAACAGCAACTAAGACTTTTACTTTCGCTTTCATACCAGTTGAAAAATCTTTTATTCTTTTATTTCGTGGAAGCTGAAACTTTTTAACTTGTTCTATAAAAAATGATTTATCAAAATTTTGATATAAATTATCAATAATAGGAATAATATCATTGATTGTTAAATATCCACTAAAGCCAGAGTCCGAAAGAACTACTCCCAAATCTTGCTTGTCTTTTGCAGTAAAATCTTGTAATGACTTTCCAAGAATATTGATAGTTCCACTATCAAAGGAAATTAGCCCTAAAATAGCTTTAAATGTTGTGCTTTTTCCTGCACCATTTTGACCAATCAAACCAGTTACATGACCTTTCTTTACTTCAAGAGAACAATCAAGCGAAAAGTTTTCATAACTTTTTTTCAAATGCTCAATTTTTAACATATCTAACCCTCCAAAATTAACTCAAATAGTTTTTTTATATCTTCATCACTGATACCGTAACATCTGCCTTTTTGAATAACTCGTTCTAAATCACTTTCTAATTCCTTTTTCTGTTCCTCTAATAAAAGCTCTGTATTTGTAGCAGTAACATATGTTCCTTTTCCATGAATTGTTACCGTAAACCCCTCGTTTTCCAAGCTATCATATGCTTTTTTCACAGTTAGAGCACTTATTTTTAATTCTTTTGCAAGAGAACGAACAGACGGAAGATTATCATTTTCTTTTAATTTTCCATTCCGAATTAAAGCTTTAACTTGTTCTACTATTTGCTCGTAAATAGGTATCATTGAAGAATGGTTTATAATAATTTTCATCTCACAGCTCCTTTCTGTATAAACAGTATATAACAGAGTAACGCTGTTGTCAAGTGTTATATGGTGTTTGTACAGAAAGTGAAGCGTGCAAATCTCATTTAGGAAATGCACGCTATATAATTTATCCTACAATCTTCCAGTTACTATCCTTATGTAGCACAAGTTCATACTGCGATATCTGCGTCGCCTTTGTCTGATTATCAAGGAATTTCACGCCTACCTTGACTTTCACATTGTCCCCGTCCTTTGTAAAGATAGGGTTTACCAGTTCAGAATAAAGATAGTCCCTGCCGATAGGTTCAAGCACATTTCCCGATACATAATAGGCAAGCTCTTTTTCCGTAGCTGTCGGGTAGAGCTTAAAGAATGTTTCCAGAAATGCGGTAGCGTCATTCACGGTATCAGCGTCTACACTTGCGTCTGCTTCTGGTGTCTTAGGCTCATAGTCTGATTTTTCGATTGCTGGTGCAAGGGTAGGGTTCTGAACGATTACCATATCCCCGTCAGCGTCTATATGGACTTTTACGGTATAGGTTGCTTTCACATTGCTTGTCTTTTCTCCCTCTTTTATCTGCTGATCTACTTCGTAGGTAGCAGAAAAAGTGTCCGTTCCCGATTGTTCGATACTCCATACAATCACATCTGTAACTGTGGAGCTGGTCGGTATATCCGTTCTAATGGTATCAACATTCAAGTCCTGCAATTCCTTTGTCAGATAACCGTTGATTGCCTGCGTCCTTGATTCAATCGCTTCTTTACTGTTATTCCATGTGTAATAGGACTTCGCAAAATTCTTCACGAAATTTTCTATCCCGTTGGTGTCCTGCAAGCGAAGTTCAATGATTTCTTTTTCGTGGGTCGTGTGCTGGTCGATAGCAGTAAAATTCTTATACACCCCAAAGCTCACGCTTGCAATAAGTACCACCCACAACGCAATCACGGCTTTCTTATGTGTGCCTACCTTAACAGTACGCACCTTTTTTTCTTTTGGTTCTTTGATAGTTTCTGTCTGTTTCTTATTCTTCTTAAACATATTTTCAAGTCCTTTCTATTGTTTTACTCGTCCTGCACCGATTAAGTGCTGTTGCCAGTAACTACTACTTAGGTCTGCATATCCTATCGGGTTGCCTGCATGGTACATCTGTGTCGGCGAAACGAGAATACCAACGTGGGTTACATACGAACCAGCATTATAGGTGGAATGGAAAAATACCAAGTCCCCAGCCTTTGCCTGCGAGAGTGGAAGATGTTGGGTTGCGTCATACTGTGCTTGTGCCGTTCTCGGTAAGGAGATACCAGCTTTTCCATAACACCATTGCGTCAATCCCGAACAGTCAAAAGAAGTGTTGGGATTGCTACCGCCATATACATACTTCCAGCCTTGATATTTCAACGCTTCATTCATTACCTTTTGTGCCAGCTCTCCCGATACCTGCGAAACAGTTAAATACTGATTGACTAATTCAACATAGAACATATTTCCATAGCCATACCGCCAGCCCCCGTTCTTCGCAACAGCTATCGGGTTGGTATAGGTTACTTTCTTTCCACCCGATTTCTCACGGGCAAAATTTTCCGCAAGATTAAAAGTGTGTTTCTTTCCTTTTCCTGCCACATATCCCACATAACCACCGCCATAGTTATAAGACTGTATCGCTACATTCAAATCGTCGATACCTTGATTTTGGCAGGAAGAAAGCAGGGACGCAAAATATTTACACCCCTGCTTGATTGAGCTTTCCGTATCTAAAGAATTGGGCGGTAAGCCAAGACTTTCTGAACTCTGCATAACATCTTCTGCTGTACCACCACTTTCTACTTGAATGATAGCCAATAGCACATTGACATACTCGGAGATACCGTTTTCTCTGGCGTACTTTTCCACCATAGGCTGATGTTTCAAAACTTCTGCGGATAAATTCATACCCGTAATGCCAGAAGAAAAGTTGCTGTTCTCGTCGTCGCTGTCCGCACTAATGAGGACACCAAAGAAAAGGACTATGGAAAAGAGGATAGGAAACAGACTGCCAATAAGAGCGATATGTTTCAGTTTCATTTTTTCTTCTGTCCTTTCTTCGTTACAAGGTTACGGTTCTTTTCGGTATGTTCCGTTGTACGCTTTGATTGTTCAAAGGTCTGTTTCTTTGTAGTACGCTCTGCTTTGTAATTCTGGCGTGTTTCCTGCGATACTACTTTTTCTACATTCTGCCTATGTACTGGCTGTGCAGGCTGGGTCGCTTTCTTATCAGAAGCACCAGAAGATAACGGACGCTCTTTCACAACATTTGTCTTGACTGGTTCACTTGCTTTTGAAGTGGTCGCTGTGGCAGGACGTTTCACTTCCTGCATTTTTTCCGCACTCGGCTTTGGAATGGTTGAAGCTGTGACTGGTCGCTCATGGGGACGGGTAGCTCCCGTTGTCGCTGATCCGTCCGTCTTTCTTTGTCTTGCTTCTTGTGCCTTTTGAAGCTCCATACGTTTGTCAGCGATATTCTGTCTATGCTGTTCCTGCTTTTCCAAGCGTCCCGTCTGTCTGGACTGCTGTTCCTGCACCATGCCACGCTTGAAGTCTGATACGCTGGACTTTGCCTTTTCCTTTGCGGAATACACCGCATAAGCGGTCTGTGTCGGCATATCCTTGATATTTTCTTTGACAGCATTTGCCTTGTCTTTCACTTTATTTTTCGTATCTAAGACAGCACCCACCTTTGAGCCTGCACGCTGTCCCATGCTGGAAGTGGTATTGCCCCGATTTTCTTTAGAAGCCGTATTTTTTCTTTCGGCTCTCTTGCCAGCAACGGCACTTCCAGCTACCGCACCAGCCACACCACCCGAAATACCGCCAGCACTTACCGCCCTTGCAATACGGTGTTCCATACGCCTAGCCCTATGTCGCATAAACAGATACGGTCTGCGGAAAATTCTTCGTCCCATGCTTTGACTGTCGCCAGCATTAAGTGAGAACATACTCATTAAGTCGCCCAGTTTCATATAGATACCAGCAAAACACACTATCTGCAAGAACGCCACCATAAAGAACGGGTAGTCTGTGGAGATGTTATAAAACATACTGGAAATGCTAAATGCCACCGTTACAATGAGCGTTATTCCTGCCCGTGTCATTATGGTATTAAATACCCTTACGATTGCCTGCTTTGCCATGCTTTCATAGCTGGGTATCATGGATAGTAAAAAGCTGATAGGTAAAAACATTGCAAAGATAATAAAAAGTATCTGGCTAAATAACATCATGCCCGTAAGCAAAAATACAAATATCGTTATCCCCAAGTTAAAGAACAGCAGGAAGAACACCATGCCTAAACGGTTCACGACCTGCGGTATTGTCAGATTATTGTTGTCGTTATCCTCGATTTCTGTTTTCACGACTTCCTCTCTGGTCTTTCCGTCCTCGTCCTCTGGACTTGCTGATACAAGAGCTTCTACACGGTCTGTCCCGATTTCTTCTGCGTTGCTGTTCCCGAATTGCAGAAGTAGCCACGGCTGTTCCACTTGAATGGAAAATAGGCTGTCCCGTATCAAGTCCACGCTGTCCTTGCCCTCGCTGTCAGAGTTTGGGAGCATGATTTTTGTTCCCAAGTCAAGTGAAGCGGTACTGATGTCTGATGAAAACTCATTTATCTTTTTAATGTAATCGGGAGCGTAAGCAATAAACGAAGCGGACAGTACGAACACCACCACAAAGTTGATAACGGCGTGAAGTGCCTTGCTGGTTTCCCGTTTGATAAGTCCCGTATAGGCAACATAAAGTCCCACCACTAAGATAATGAGAAGCAGGAAACCAACATAGAAGCCAGAGCTGGAAAAACCGTTCTGTGTTACACCTGCAAGGGTCTGTATGCTCTTTCCGATACTGTCTGCCATATCGTTGATGAAGTCCAGTTTGTAGGCTTCCTGCACCACATAACCCGTTGCATTACTTAAATATAAACTGATAGTCCAGACAAAATTAGTGATACAGTAAAGCCCGTACTGCACACTTTTTCCAATCCCGTCCAGCCAGTTCCACGGAAGCCACGACCAGCTATTATCCACATAAAAATCAAGCTGGTAGTTGGAAAGCGGATATTTTGAGTAAAGATTTTCTGCGTTTATGGTATCGTCCACAAGCCCCGTCGCATGAGCCACCGTCCCCAGAAGTGAAAGCAGGATAAGGGAGAGTGCCACGACAAATAGAGCCATTTTGAGAAAGCGGAAAATCTTCTTTTTTGTGAACGCACCTTTTATCCTTTCTTTCATCACTCCACCTCATTTCTCTGTACGGGCGGTCTGGTATCAAAGGCGTGTAGCAGTTCTTCAAAGACGGGGTGTATCTGTACCACACCGACACGCCCGTATAAGTCCTGCAATAAGCATTGTCCGTTCTCCAAATCACGAAGCCGTTTCTGGTTATTTTCGTCGTCCTTGTCGATACCGAAAAATTCTAAGGTCTGCTTTATCTCGTTAATGTCAGTAGAACGAAATGCAAATTTCAAGCCGATATTGTTTTTCAGACTTTCCTTTGAAACATCATAGGCAGACTGGGTAACAAAATAAACACCTGCCTGCATAGCTCGTCCAGCACGAACCAGCTTATTTGATAAGGTTTCGCCTTGTGCCACATTTAAGAACGCCCACGCTTCGTCCAAATCGACAATCTTAAAAATACTTCTGTCCGAATGGATAAAATCAAGGGCAAAGGTACTAATCACAATTAGCATAGACACCGACAATAATTCAATGGTCGTGTATTCCTCAAAGGTCGTGTCCTTATCTGGTAATACTAAGTCCGCTACTTGAATGATATTGAGCTGGTTATCCAGACTGATAGCATTTTCTACCGTACCGTCTGAAAACAGCAGGTGTGCAAAATCGTAGTCCGTAAAACTGTCGATATGGTCTGCGATATTTCTTGATATGGGTGTATCTTCACGGCGTAGCTCGTCTATCACATGGAGCAAACCCCGACTGTCGCTCTGGGTAACGGAGCGTACCGCTTTACGAAGTACGGGGAATTTTTCGCCGTCCCTAGAAGAAATACCCGTAAGGAATGTCAAGATGTCGATTGCCAGACTTTCAGCGTCTTTTACATTCTTCATAATCACGAATGGGTCAAGAAGTCCTGCATTGTCCTTGTCGCTGGTAAGATTTACGATATTGATTTCATGGGCGATTTCTGGGAGCGTTTCTTTCCAGTTGCCACGCTCTGATTTTGGGTCTAAGATAACCGCTTGTCCCCCAAAGAGAACCGAATAATACACCAGAAGATTGTTGCAGAAAGACTTACCACCGCCAAGCGAACCGACAAAAGCAGAAGCAAGGGCATTTGTAACTGTGCCTTTTACGCCCTGCGAAGCTAAAGACGGTTGCAGGTACACATTTCTTCCCGTATCAACGGAATAGCCCATATAGATACCCGTAGTTTCTCCTAACTGCTGGGTCGCTCCAAAGCCAAGCCCAGCCAAGAAGTCTGATTTTACATACTGCACATAGTCATTGATATATCGCTTGCTGGCAGGAAGAAATTCAGAATGAAGCCCCAGCATATCCCCCGCAGGACGCACCAGCTTTACATTGAGGTCGTCGTAAAAGTCTTTGACTTCATCACAACGGCGTTTTAATTCGTCCAAATCATCAGCCGATACACGCACTACATAAGAGAGCTTATACATACTTTCTTTTGTCTGGTCTAAGTCTGTTTCCAGCTCGTCCACGCTGTCTAATGCGTCCACCACATTTGAGCTGGTTTCACTTCCTGCTTGATAGGCGTGATTGTCAAGGTCTTTCAATTCCTTTTTCTTATTTCTTACTGTTGTAAGAGCCTTTCTGTTCTCCACGATTTCTACATTCATGGAAGTATCCACGGGGAATGTGAATTGCTGTTGCTGGAAATAGAAAATTTCAGACGACGGAAAATCAAGCTCGCCGACAATCGCATTGACGGTAAAATAGGACACATAACTTTCCTTGTCCTCATGTTCCAATCGTAAATACCTTTGGCTTTCCTCAATCACACATCTTGTCGGACGAATAAGGTCGTAGTATTTTATCTGCGTTTCTCTCCTCAATTTCTTCTTTGGTAACTGATACTCATAATCTTCATAAGCGACACCGTCCCTACCGTAAAGATGTTCTATGAGATACCCGAAGTCGTTTGTTTCCAAGCGTCGCACCTTGAAACGACGGGATATTTTGTTTTCCAGTAACTTTTCCATTTTCATGTAGCGGTTGATTTCATCATTCGGCATGGAAACAAAGTCGTTCATCAGCGTGTGGTTCACTTCATGGAGAAATTCCGTGAACGTCAGCCACGCCGATTTTTTGATGTTCTTCAGATTGAGCTGTTCTTCCGTAACCATGAGCTTAAAGCCAAGAAAAAAGCGGTAGTCCACTTGATTATCCCCAATCATAGATACTAACGCTTCGGTCTGTTCGTCTATCTTCTGATAGGCAACTTCCTTTAATTTTCCAGTTACCAGCTTTTTTGACTGCTCCTGCATACTTCGGATTGAGCTTTCTGTGGCAATCTGCAACGCATGAATTTTACCCTCACGGGACTGTGCAATGAGCTGTCGAAAGCTGTCATGCACGATAAATTTCTGCTCTGCGGATAAGAAAGAATAGTTGTACGGTATCAGCTCATAATAGGCAAACACCTCATTGTCCTTGTTCCAGACAAGGTTATTGTCAATATATTTTATCGGGAACATAGTTCACACTCCTTACTGCCGTGATTGTTTCATTGAGTATCTGCTTATGCAGTTTTACGGCTTTTCCTGCATAAGTGATTTTTGGTCGCAGGGCATAGGTTATCTGTGATTTCAAAAAGCTGTACGGCTTCTTTCCGTCAAAGGTTTTCTGCGACATAAACCATGTGAGAGCAACGGGAATACCAAAGTATTTGAGAAATGCTCCCTCAATCATGGAAAGTGGGGGAATATCCCCAAACAGAATAATGAGAAATTCCGTAATCACAAACCATGTAATCTGTGTAAAGGTAACGGGAAAGGGTAAGTTAAAGTCATTGATTGCATACAAGACTTTTTCCACGTTCCAGATACCCGTATAAGATTTAATCTTTTTCAAGTTCTTTCAGCTCCTTTCGTAAGTTTCTAAATAGAAAAGGACAGCCATTTTCAGACTGTCCCTTAAAGAGAAATACGCTGTCAGTAACAACCATGCTTGTCGCTGATCTTCCAGCGTTAATATGGTATCTCGCACATACCTCGGCTTGTTTCAATAAAGCAACCGCCCATATCCAAATCTCGCCCGTAGGCTTCATAGTCAATATAGTTCTGTAAGCTGGGTGGAATATCTCCTAGTGCCTGCAATTCGTCTATGTAGTAGTAGGCAACGTCTGTCATGGTTTCACAGTCGGGATAATAATAAATATCGTCCTTATGTTCCACGACTTCTTCCAGCGTCCCGTAGTGACTGATAAATTCGTCCAGACATTCTACGATATAGTCGGGAAGTTCCTCTATCATTTCATACATCTCATTGAGTTCTTCAATGGAAACATACTCGCCAATCGCAATGGGAAAGTTATCGGTATCATGGATTGCGTATTCCTCATACTGTTCATTCAAGCCGATTTTTTCTTTCACATCTTCCTCGTCAATGGGGAACGTGAACCAAGCACCGACTAAATAGCCCTCATTGTATTTGCCAAGATTAGCAATATAAACCGCCATATCATCAATCATAAGCACCACCTCATTTCCTACTCTGGCAGTTCAAAGATACCGTGTTCCGTTACTAAAAATTTCCCGTGTTCCTGCAAGTGAGAAGCGTAGGCTTCAAAGTCAAAGTAATATTCTTGACAGTCCTCGGATAAATGCTTGAATGTCGGGTCGTTCATCAGCTTTTGACTTGCAACATCTATCATGCTTTTGCAGTCGGGATAAACGGTAATCACGTTCCTGCAAATATAAAGTGCTTCTAAATTCTCAAACACCGTAAGTAGTGATACATATTCTTCCTGCATATCGCTTGAAAGCTGGCGGTACATAAAATCTAATTCGTTGAGCTGATACACGCTGGTATGTTCGTGAACTTCATCAGCATAAGGCAACACCTTTTCGATAATGCGGTAATCTTGACTTTCTGCACCGACACCTAACTTTTCTTCAAACTCTGCAACATCTATCGGCAGGTCGAACCAGTATGATGTTGTTTCTTTGCCAGTTGTTCCTCTCGTTTCCACCAGCACCCTTGTTTCCTGCATTGTTCCTCACGTCCTTTCTGTTGTTTCATCACATCTTTTAAGCTCTGGTACGACATACCAAACACATACTTTGAAAAATCTTCTAACTGTTTTTCTTCATAATCGGCAGGGTTCAATCGTTTCATTTCCTGCCACACCTTACGCTTGTAAGAGGGCAGGTCGGAAATGTATTCACAGCCGACTTTTGCCTGCATATTCTTAAAAATATCGTTCATGTAATCACTCCAATCTGAAATTTTAGGTAAGAAAAAAGCAGTCAATCCTAAGACCAACTGCTTTGCATATAAATATAAATTTGTAAACTAAAATTTTCGGAAGTTTTTTTGTATTTTGTGTAGCCATAGTCCAGCAATACCAGCTATAATTGCCAAGAAAAAAACTGCGGTAGGAATAGAATGATTTTTTACTATAATCGCAATTACCCCAGATACTAAAATACCAATCCCTACGAATAAAACAGGTTTTCCTAATTCTTTTGCATATCCTTTTTTGTTATCAGTAGTATCAAATACTTTACCATGAACAAAAGAGTAATTTCCCTTTAATAAAGAAATACTCACGAATATAAGGATAGCAGAAACAAACCACATCATTATACTAAATCCTAACATAAAATATCACTTCCTAAAGTTGTATTTTTATATCCATATTATATCACCCCATTAACAACATCACAATAAAAATTTATGCACCGATAATCTTGTTGAATAGCTCTAACAGTACATCTTTCACACCGCCGGCGTTAAATACCAAACCGACAGCAATCAAGGCAACTACCAAGAAGCCGATAAGTTTGGAAAACTCACGCTTGAACCCTAAGTAGATACCGATAACCACAATCGCCATAAGCACCAAGCTCTGTGCGTTTGATAAAAACCATTGATACAAATTGTTTCCGAAATTCATGTTATTTGTCCTCTCTTTCTTCTAATTGTTTCATTTCACAGTCAGCTTCTTTGCCGACAGTCAAAATACACATCAAGACTATGCCGATACCCATTCCCAGAGATACCAGCAGGAAGTCTTTTAATAATATCCACATTTTTTATCACTCCTAACTTTCCACCAAATCTTTTGCAGGGGTCGTCTGCTGTTTGATTATCATTTCATGTTTTTCTGTGAGCTTTGCCTGCTGTTCGATTGTTTCCATGTAGTCTGTACCGTTTCCCTTATCAATTCTTTTCAGCATTTTCAAGGTCGGTGCTACCTGCCTTTGTACCCAACGCAATGTACGGTCTAAGGTGTAAGGCTCTGGCTTTGTCGTCAGCTTCAAGCTCTGTCTGTTATCGCCGATAAACCAAGCCCAGCGGTCATTGAGTTTCCAGTCATTTTTCCGCTTGTCTGGTTCTTCATCAACAAACCGCACATACTGGTTGATGATAGAAAAGGCGGTCTGCTCTGCGTCATAATAGGTCAGCAAATCCCGTACTGCATAATAGGCACGTTCATTGCGAAGCCGTATCTCGAAACGGTTGATAATATCGGCTTCTTCAAGCGGTGTCCCCAGCTTGACGTACTGCTCATAGTCCTTTTCATAGATACAGAAATACACATCTGATTTCAGCGAACCAAGATAAAGGGTGCGTCCCATATATTCTCTGTCGTCCTCTCTGTGCTTGATAAGCTCGCCCGACTGGTAAAACTTATAACTTCTGGACTTTCCGATATATTCCCGTTTCCTGCATTTTTCCGCAAGCTCTGGAATATCCAAAATGCCCGTATGGTCGTTGATAGCAAGGTCGATACGCTTCATCACGCCACCGTCTACCAATGCGTCCATGAGAAAGTCATACCAGCTTCTTTGCTGTGCCAGCAGGTAACTTTCAAACTGCCTGCAACCACGCCCCTTTAACTCTAAAAGGACACCTTTTTCTTCGTCAGCCGACGTATAGATAAAGATGTCCCCTAAAGAATAATGCTCCGTATAACTGTAACGCCCGTAATCTTCATGGAGCATATAATTGATATTCAATTTTAATATGTCTTTGATGATGTGCTGTATATCCAGCGTGGGAAAACGAATTTTCACATAATCAAACAGCATGGTAAGCGGTGCTTCTGGATTGAACCTTGCCAGTTCCTTATGCAGAGTATTAAGAAGTTCTTTTGACGGCTTCATTTTTCCGCTTTCTATCTTGTTGAGATATTCCCTTGTGATACCAGAAGCCACCGCCAGCCTGCCTTGTGAGATACCGTAAGCAATCCGCTTCTCCCGTAATTCTTTTATCCATTGTTCTTCATTCAGAACCATACCCCCAATCTGTCAAGTGTGAAGTTTTTTAAGGCGACTTCACAACTGAATTTTGCTAGGAAATCATGCCAGAAGCCTTATGTTTCCTATGTTTTTTGTCTATTGTCTATTTGCAAACGTACCCCTCTGTTAGATACCGAGGGGTTTTACCTGCTGGCGTGGCTTACGCCACACCAGCAACGGCTAGTCCGTGCCGTCGCCTTTCGCTTCGCACGTCGCCGTCCCGTCCTGCCTTGCTTGTGCAAGAGAGCCGATAGTCTGCAAAAAATCATGTCCTTTCGGGACTAAAGGCGTGTAAAATTCACTGATAACGCTTGTTCCCACATCACAATAGCCACGCCCCTTGATACGCTTCTGGAAAAACTGCTTTTTCACATCTGAACCAAACAGCATACCGTAACCTAATTCGCTGATACGTCCAAGTCCCACACGGAAATTGAAGTTATCTCTGATACCGTCTGAAAAATACTTTGCGTCTGGACGCTGGCAGGCGACGATAAGGAAATAACCTGCTTGTCGCCCTAACATAACGATTTTCTTTAACTGGCTAAGTAAGCTCACGCTTTCTTTTGTCCCCAGCATTTCAAAAAATGCCACATATTCATCAAAGATAAGAAAGCAGGGTGGCAGTCCCAGATAGGCGTAGTTTTCGCCCGTCTTGTAGTTCGGGTGTCGCTTCATCTCCTCACTTCGCTGTACCATGCCCTCATAAAAGGCATTGACGCAATCTATCATTTCTTCTTTGGTATGATATACATTTTCCATAACCGTTCCCAAGTCGGCAAGGTCGCTATTCTTTGGGTCTAAGATATAAAGGACAGCGTTGGTATGCAGTAAGGCTTCAATGAGCGTCAGCAGAAAATAGGTTTTACCGCCACCCGTACCACCAGCAATCAGAGCGTGAGGGAGTGCGTCATATTCCCAGACAAGATTTTTCATCAGTCTAAGACAGCCGTTTTCTGCCCGTACTTCATCAATGGTAATGCGGTTCGCTATCATATCATAAAGCAGGGTATATTCGATATAGCCGTCATGCAGGGTCTTGTCGGTCAGCTCACAATACAAGCCACTTTCCAATTTATCCTCTAACCGTAAAAGCTGGTCTTGATATTTCCCCAGCGTAATTTCACAGCGGATATGAAGCAGTCCCTTTTCCATTTGATAATAAATCTTTGGAAACCAGACGATTTTTTCCCTTGATCTGCTTTGCAGGTTAGTAAAAAAAACGCTGTCTTGTACGGTATCGGCTTCATACCACTTATTTTCCAGTATCATTCGTGCCAACTTTTGACGGTGCAGGAGCTTCTTGAAACCGTCGTAACAGAAGCGGTAATACAGAAAAGCGACCAATGCACAAACACCAGTCGCTATCAGTATGGCTATGAAGTTGTAAGGGGAAAGCGTCAAGCCATTCTCTAACAAGCTGAAATGCTCCCAATCGGTACGCATGAGCTGTTTCATATTCAGTAGCAGAAGAACCGCCACGAATACAAACAGAAGCGTCCCTATGGAAAAGTGGTAGACAAGGTGCTTGTCGCTGGCTCTGATACGGTGTCCTTTGTTCCAAATCTTACGCATAAATCAATCACTCCTTTCTGGGTATGAAAAAAGCAGTCAATCTTTAAGACTAACTGCTCTATTTGTAGTAATATTAAGTTGCAAAATTGCAATTTTATTGATTGAAGCATAATCAATACTCACTTTTACCCGATATTGAGTAAACTATGAATTACCCATGGTTGAACTGTAATCATAACTATAAATATATAAATTGCATATAACATTATTTCGACCATGTCATTAACATTTTCGGACTGAAGCCTTTTCCTAAAATTGATAGGTAAAATTTTTGACACCAGATAATATATCAAATATCCTAAACATGCTCCTGCTGTATTTATAATAAGGTCATTTATATCTGTTGCCCCCCAGCCAAACATCTGAACAATTTCAATAGATAAGGAAAACAGAAAGCCAGTTAAGATAACATTCTTTATATGCTGATACTTTTTATACAGTAATGGTAAGAAAAAGCCCAAAGGAACAAATAAAACAAGGTTTAGTATGGTATCTATTGGTCCACTTATCATACCACAAAATGGAATTATAGAAATTTGGGGACGAAATGATATTGTGCTTGTATAACCAATACCTGTTACAGTTAAAATTCCAAATAAATAATAACAAAAAACAAACACAGCGATAATATGAAAAATACTTTGTTTTCGTCCCGATTTTTTTCTAATAAAAAAATACAATATAAGAACTGGAATTATAAACACATACCCACTTATTGAACGAATAAGAATATCGGAAATTGGCAACATATTTTTCACTCCTTTTACATGAACTCATTACATATATTTGTCAGTCCGTTTCTTCTATAAAGATAACAGCAAAAATTAAAAATTATCCAACGAAAAATCGAAAATTTTTCTTAAAATTTTATTTATTCTACATACTCATATTATAGCAATTCCATGTATTCGCTACAATGAAAATCTATCCAGCAATCCTATTTTTTCGGCTGTCCCTGCGGTGTATGGTTCTGTGGACTTCCTGCGTTCTGGTTTCCTTTATTCTTCAACACAATATCCTCTGCTTTTACATACCAGTCCACATCTGCACCCGTATAAGTTTTTCGTGATACCGTATCGGCTACTGGATTGACAAGCTCCACAACTGCATTGTACGGAAATTCTCTTAACGGTACTTCTGGCGGTACAGACACGGGGATAATTCCACCATGCAGACTGCACTTCAAATCATAGATACGCTTTTTAAGCTGGGTACTCGGTGTCCCGTCCTCATTCTGTAAGAACACATCACGCACCGCTGTAAATTTTAATTCTCCAAATGTTTTCTCTTTGTCAATAACAAACCCGTTTGATAATCTCATAAATTCTTCACTCCTTTACTTTTCTTCAACTGCTACAATATCATCAGCAACTAATACATAATCGGTATGTCCCATATCCCCGATTGCGTAACCTCTGCCGTATAACTTCGGATTGACAATTTTTACTTTCTGTTCATACTGGAACTTCTTTTCGCCAGCCTGCACGGGAATTTCTACCACAACATTTTCGCCTTTCTGTACGTCAGAATAAAGGTTATAGCTTCGTCTGGCTAAGACCCTGCGGTTATTTTTATCTCTTTCAAAGACTGGCTCACTTTCGCCTGCAAATTCAAGAGTTCCAAAAGACTGTGCCATATCTGGCACGACATATTTCATTTCCATATTGTTTTACCTCGTTTCTTTCTATATTTGATAAATTGATTGATTGTAATTTCTTATTCTGGCAGTTCGGGAAATACCAGCAATCCCACAGATAGTAAAGAGTAAAATCAATGCTTACGCACCCTTGACTATCCGTGTTCTTGCTGGTTGTTGGCAGACAAGCCAGAATAAGCGGAAGCCTGCCGTTTGACCGTTTCGGCGGAGAGCGTGATTTTCCTTTCTTCATACCGTTACCGCCTTATGATTTCTTCATTTTACGGCGTTTGTAGAAGAAGATACCTGCCAGTCCAGCACCAGAAGTCAAAAGAAGTGCAAGCAGTCCGTAAAGGTTTGTGTTATCGCCCGTTTTGGGACTGTCGCTCGGTCTGCTCGGCTTTTCTGGTGTCTGCGGTGTTTCGGGTTTCTCTGGTTCTTCTGGGACTTCGGTTTTTTCCTTAAAGGTAATCGTCTGTCCCTTATCCTCAATATCCTTATGCTCGGTAACTTTCTTCGGCTCGTCTGGATTGCTCAAATCATATAATTCTTCAAAAGTTACAAGCTGTTTGCCGTCAAGGGAAGTAGCGTCAAAGGTAAAGGCAACTTCCACTTTCATAGTTTCGCTGTCAGCGATAAACGTATAATCACTTTCCACACGTTTTCCATTGATAAGAAGCTCTGCGTTTTCTTCTTTCAACATCTGCCAGCCCACAAGTTTGTACTGTGTACCGATTTCTAAGCCCTCTAAGGTTACGGTATCAATGATTGTAACGTCTTTTCCAGCTTCAATCTCTTTGTTGCCGTCCTTATCCGTAGCGGTAGTATGTATCTTGATGATACGTTCTGTGATAAGTACGGTCTGCCCGTCGTCCTCAATGTCTTTGTGTTCTGCAACTTTCACGGGTTCGTCTGGATTACTTAAATCATACAATTCTTCAAAGGTAACAAGGTTCTTGCCACCTAAAGCAGACGCATTGAATGTATAGGAAATTTTCACTTTCATTTCTTCATCATCAGCGACAAAGGTATAATCGTTTTCTACACGTTTCCCGTCAATAAGAAGTTCTGCGTTTTCTTCCTTTAACATCTGCCAGCCTTTGAGCTGATATTTTGTGCCTTTTGTAAGTCCGTCTAATTTGACCGTATCAACGATTGTTACCTCTTTTCCTGCAAGGATAGTCTTTTCGCCGTCTTTGCTGGTTGCTGTGGTATGGATAGAGATTTCTTTTTCGTATTCATCAGTTAAAGTCCCTAAATCAATCACAAGGTTATTTCTTGATACTACGATTTCAAAAGGTGGGATAAGTTCAAAGCCTTTGTTGCTATCGCAACGCATTTCTTCAATGATGTAGGTATCATAAGGTAACGCACCCTTGTTGTCGTCTGGTTCAGAAGTTCCAAACCACACACCGTCCTCGCTAGTCTTGCCTGCGTTGGTATTGTGCTTATGAGAAGCCCAGTCAGCAGAAGTGGAGAATTGCCCGTTATCATCAGTTACCACTACATGATTTTCGCCCGTCGTCTTGCTTGTGATCCTAAAAGGAACATCAGCAAGACGCTTGTGTGTGCCTGCACCGATTTTTACACCCTCAATATCTCCACGCTTAATCTGATTATAGATAGAATGGGCTTTTTCGGTTAAGTCCACGATTTTTCCATTTTCTGTGATTGTAAAATCAATCGGCTTTGCACCGTCAGTTAAGTAACCGTTGGGAGCTTCACTCTCAACGATACGGAATTTTCCATAAGGTAAGAGGTCAGAAGAAGTAGAAGCGACACCCTCAATATCGGTACGAATTGTCTTTACCACTTCATTTTTCTTGTATAACTTGCCCTCAACCAATACTGCATTATCATTTAAGGAAATGATGTCAAAGGCAGTATCTTTCAAAGTGGCACTTCCTTGTGGCTTTGTATCGCCCGTTTCTAAATCTCGTTTCTGAATTTTGACACCGCCACGGATAACCTTGTCTGATACGGAAAACTGGTTACTTCCAGATAATACGGCAAGGTCGCCGTCCTCGGTAATCTGTGTTACATATAAGCCTTTTATCTGTTCGGACTTATCGCCAGCCTGCATATATGCACCCTCTAACAAGTAGCCGTTTGGAGCTTTTGTTTCTTCTACGGTTAGTGTTCCAAGTGGAAGAACCGCCTTGCCGTCCTGCATATAGAAGCTGTCGCCAGATACTTTGTATGTGTCCGCTAATTTTGTGATGTAGTGGGTTGTTCCGTCGCTGTCTGTTTCAGCGGTTGTCTTTGTAACCCATGTACGAGTAGCTTCGGCAGGGAGATTGTCTTTATTGTAGAAGCCAGCATAATACTTCCATGTAAATTCCGCACCTGCTAAAGAAGCGTTCCCTTGCGGATTGTCTTTCTGTGTTTCCATATCAATCTTGAAAAGCTCAATCAAAGTGTCCGTTACTTTTGGCGTATCTGATACTTTCAAAATTGCTGTCTTTCCAACTTCAACCTTTAAGGAATATACAGTTTTATCCACTTTATATCCTGCTGGTGCGTATAATTCCTTGATATAGACTGTGCCTGCTTTTACCTCTGCAATATCTGTGTTTCCGTTTTCATCAGTCGTAAGGGTGGCAAGCTGTTTTGTGCAGTCTTTATCAGAAAAGACACCGTATGTTGCACCAGCGATTGAGTAATTCCCGTTACCGTCTGTGATGCTGGCATTACTGGAAACCTTTTGCAGTTTCGTATTTCCGACATTCAGTTTCGCCCAGAATTGTCCCAATTCCTGCCCCTCGCCAGAGTAGATATAACCGCCACATTCATAGCGTCCTTTATTTTCTTTGACAAAGGCTTTCGCACCAGAGAAAACTTCGTCCTGCGTAGCCTTTGGAATTTCATCATAAGAAGCTCGCACGTTATCACATTGCCAGCCAAGATGTACGCTCAATCTCTGCCAGACTACAAGCTGTCTTAAAAGATAAGCGTGATTTTTGCTTATTCCGCTGTGGCTGTCTGTGTACTGTTTTACATATTCGATAGATAAGGCAACGTCGCTTATCTGGTCGGCACTCATACGGGTGCTTACGTCAGCTCTGGTCTTGTAACCATTCTTAAAGTCTGTGTTGATGTCAATACAGTAAGCGTCCTCGCCCTCAACGGTCAAATGTCCCTCATTAAAGGTAGAACCAATTGAACCGTCATTCATTACTTTTTCAACGATACCGACACGCTCTTTTGACTCCGTCCAGTATTGCTTACTTTCTGCATGAACGGGTGTAGTCGGCAAAGCAGTAACGACAGTTGCAAGAGCTAAGAAGCCCGTACACAATCGTTTTAACATCTTTTTCATAAATCTAATGCTCCTTTCATTTTGGGTAATAAAATAGCCGTCCAATAAGAACGGCTGGAAATAGAAAAGGAACGTCATGTTAGGCATTCCATAGTCTATAAAATATTTAATTTTTTCTTGTTTCAATACTGATGTGTTGTACCATAATATCTTTGCATATCTAGGAAAACTTGCGTATCAAGGCTCATTCGTTAGTAGTAAATAAGTAGTAAATTGATGTGTTTGTTTCCTTGAAAATGCTGATAGATACTGTGTTTTAGCGGATAATCAGATTTTTATTGTGTTTTTAAATTACAAAGTTATATATTTGATTCTGTTACCTGCAATTTTAGCAATATGCTTCCTTCCTTATGAGGATTATTATTCTGTATTACTAAAGTCACATAACATTACTGAAAACGTAATTGGTTTTATGTTCAGTTGTGTAATGTTCTCACAATCGGTATTTGGAATTTGTGCTCAAAAAATTAATTCTAAACTAGGATATGACTTTAGTGTTAGAAAACTGCCTTTTATTATAGTTACTTTATTTATAATAATGTCTATTTTTCAAGGACATATATTATTATCTTGGCTACTTTATGTTTGTTGTGCAAGTTTAATGAGCATTAATAATATTTCATACAATTCATGTCTTCAAAAAAGTATAGAAGATACAAATCGTGGTACGATTCTTTCTTTACGTAGTTTATTGATTGCTGTAACAGGCATGCTTATTTCTCCATTGGTTGGACATTTTTCTGATATATATGGATTCTCTACAACATTTTTATGCTGCGGAATGATTTGTTTAAGTTTATTATTTATAACTTCTATTTTGGCCAAAAAAATATGATTTTTCTTTAAACAACGGATCTTTGATAAATTTTTGACCATTGCATATTTTATCGTGTTAGGCTGATTCACTCCCATTCTTTAATGGTGATAGTACTAGATATTAAAATGCTTATACTCAATATGTACTCACAGTGACTCCAAAATGAGTACATAATATACATAAATGATTTGGAATATAAAATAATACAAGAAATAATTGTATAAATAACCATATAATATATATGTTGCATGGATTTAAAAGTACACAAAATTAAGTTCGAATAAATTGAAATGCCAAAGAAAGCCAGTATTTATGCGGGTTTTCGGCATTTTCAAAAGTCTTTTGATAACAATTTGATAACAGTTGCATGAAAGCCATTATTCTTGTAATCCAGTGGTTTTAGAGTTGGAGAATGATTGAATGGTGGCTGTGCAACAAATAATCCATATTATTTAGAAAGCCCTTAGCTGTGGGTAATAACTCATAGCTAAGGGCTTTTTGCCGTTTTTATTATACAAATTTATTTGAAAGAAAATTTATTGCTTTGTTTATATTTTTCAAGGCAGATAATTCATCTTTAATGTCTGGCTCAACTGAAAGAACTTTATGAATATAGTTCAAATCTACGTTATATGATTCGGTAAATTCTTTACCACAAGTAGAATAGTGTATTTCAACAGCCAACTCAGTTTTGTCAAAATCTGTAAAATCAAAAATAGTACAGATGTGTTGCTGCGGGGCAAGAAATATGTTGCTTAGTTTTGTGATGTTAAATTCGCTTATATTGGAATGCCCTGTTTTTGACCAATCTAAATCAGGAGATATTTTTAGCGACATAAGTTTTGCTGGAGAGTTACCAAAATTTTTGATAATTAAATCATGCGTTGTTCCAATTGCACTTTTTTGAACATAGAAAATAAGATTTCCACGATTTTGTTCAAAATATTGTTTTTGTTGTTCGTTTAATTGTTTTTTCATTTCAGATAAATTTTTGTAAGTCAAAATAACAGCAATGATAGATGCAATTAGTGCTAATAAACTTACAATAGTTCCAATACACTGGAAAAGTGTTGAGTGCCATTCTGCTGGTGTCATGTTTATCTCCTTTTGCGTTTGAGTGTTATTTGTCGATAAGTTGATTTTTGAACGCTTTTATCAGTGTATCGTTCAATTCCTGAGACGGAACCTTCGCCCAGATCTGTGTGGTATCGAACTCTGGATAGTGATAACGCCAGATATCGTAGTCATCTTTGCTGATTTCACCGGAAGATAGCTTGTCAGCCTGCTCTTTCCATGTATACAGCAGTTTCAGCAGTTCGTGAGCTTCTTTTCCTTTGGAAGTATCGACTTTCAGACAGATTTCCTCATCTGCTTCGCTGACAGTCAGACCGTACAGATCTTCAAGGGTAAATAAAGTGTGCATCAGACCAACATAGCTGTCAATATCAGGCACATCAAGGGCATGAGGGGAAACATCCAGTGCCTGTGCCAATGCTGCGGTAAGTTCTGCTTTGGGTTTTCGTGTTCCAGTTTCATATTGTGCTAAGCGTACATCGGCACTTCGCTCCGGAAAGCCGACAATCGTACCCAGATATTTTTGTGTAATTCCACGTAAAAGGCGGAAAAAATGGATTCTCTCTCCAATCGCCATAACAGTATTCACTCCTTACACATGATATACATGGAGTATAGCTGATATGTTTAATGAAAGTCAATATAATACAAAACAAAAAAGCTTAATATTTTCCGGAAAGCCACTTGACACAAACAAATATGCTTAGCATAACGAATTTAAAATTAAACAAATAAGTTTAATAAATAACTAAATGACCGTCCGAACAGCACAAACCGCCAAGACCTTGCCAGAAAGCAAGCGAGCACCTGATCTGCTGCAGCAGATTGGGACAGCACAGCACCGAACAGGGGATGCCTGCTGGAACTTCCTTCGGATAGAACGGCAATAAAAAATCAGGGAAAGGGATGATAAGATGAACAACAAATTTATTTGTGCCGAAGAAGTGGCACAGGAACTGAGCGTATCGAAACCGTATGCTTATAAGCTAATCAAACGGCTCAACGATGAGCTGAAAGAAAAGGGATTTATTACGATTTCCGGGTGAGTGAATCGCCAGTATTTCAATGAAAGACTCTACGGAATGGGAAGGGAGGAACAGTGATGCCGGTATTAAAGAACGAAAGCAATGGAACATGGTATGTGATGTCCAGATATGTCAACTGGAAGGGCGAGCGTAAGCAGAAATGAAAGCGTGGATTTGCTACCAAGAGGGAAGCACAGGAATGGGAGCGGATGTTTCAGTTGCAGAACTCATCGGATATGGATATGAGTTTTGAAGCATTTACGGAGCTGTATATCCGGGACATGAAAAGCCGACTGAAAGAAAACACATGGATGACCAAAGAACATATCATTCGCACGAAGATTTTACCTTATTTCGGAAAGCTGAAAATCAGCAAGATCTCCACAAAAGAGGTTATAATCGTGTTAGGCTGATTCATTCCCATTCTTTAATGGTGATAGTGCTAGATATTAAAATGCTTGTACTCAATATGTACTCACAGTGACTCCAAAATGAGTACAAAATATACGTAAAAGATTTGGAATATAAAATAATACAGGAAGTAATTGTGTAAATGACCATATAATGTATATGTTGTATGGATGACTTACTAGATAAACAGATGAATGGATTACTGGCTCAAAGAAAGTATTTGTATTCCAGGTCCTACAAAGAAAAGGATCTAATTGCCAAGGCAAAACTATTCAAAGAAGCAAAAGCACTAACGCCGGATATTAAAGTATTAAGAAGTCAGATCAAGAGTCTAGACTATATAAGAAAACGTTCATCAAAGTATAGAGAGTATAATAAACAGTTAGAACAGAAAAGGAATTTAGATAAACAAAGAGCTTGAGCAAATAAGGTTTTACTCAAGCTTTAATTAATGATAAATAAGTGCGATTTTCTTAACTTTGTGAAGTGGTAAAGAGTGTAGAGCTTTTTAATGTTAGATCTTTATCGTTGAATGATTTGATGTCAATAAGGATTTTGATCATCATATCTTTATTGTTGGTTTCTGTATAGTAATCCAAAATAAAGTTTTGAATAAGTGGAATATCTTCGTATACATTGTTCTGCAAGAGTGACTGATAATACAAAATGATATTTTTTTCAAAATCAACATTTTGTTTTTGAGTACGAGCACTTATAGCTTGCAAAAAAGGCTTGTAAAAATCGTCTACAAATTCTAGATGAGATTCTATATAATCTAAACATTTTAGATACTCATTCTGTTTGTAATATGAATAGGGTATGAAATAACATAAATCACAAGATGGATCTTTGTTTTCGATTGTCAAGTTTGTGTATTTTATACATTCATCATAATTCTTACTTAATAAAGCATTCCAAGCTAGATTATGATAAATTTGGTCTGTTCTGTAACTTAAGTAATCGTTGTTTGCCGAAGATAATATCTTTAATAATTTTTCTTTAGATTCATTGTAAAGACCTAAATCAGTAAGTGTTATACATTCGAACATATCAACGGTAATAATTCGACTATAGTTATTGTGTTGCTTTAGTAACGCTTTACTGGATATGCATTTTTCATATGCAAGGGTTGGCTGGTTTAGTTCTGCATAAACACTGATTAATTGGAAAATATTCATAGAATAAACGATGGATGAGGAATTACACATCATATTTGATTTTAAAAAATAATCAAGTGCTATATGGTTGGAGGCCACATCTCTTTTATAAAAAATTCCTAATAAAGAATAGTAAATTGAGATTTCATCAGAT
The DNA here is from genome assembly GCF_024460475.1 of Holdemanella sp. MSK.7.32. Lineage (GTDB taxonomy): Bacteria > Bacillota_I > Bacilli_A > Erysipelotrichales > Erysipelotrichaceae > Holdemanella. The sequence goes on from NZ_JANFYN010000011.1 coordinate 42,922, forward strand.
TGTAAGCAGTTTAAATTTTGATTTAATAAAGCTTCAATTTCAATTATTTTACTATTATTTTTTTCGATTCTTAAATAGTAAAATAATTGAACGATTTTAAAGGTAAAATAAGCATATGAATTTATTATGTTATTCTCAGATTCTTGAATTATTTTATAAATATCTAAGATTGATTGTTGCCTTTCAAAGAAAAAGTTTTCAAATATTTCATATAGATATTTTCTTGAAAGAGTATATAAATCATAATTTGTATTAAAGTTTGTGTTCAAAATAGAATCTATTTGTTTACACAGGCCATCGGGGAAATGTCTTTTACCATTTTCTAAATCACTTAAAAATCCTTTGTTCATTCTTAATTCTTTTGCCAAACAAGAAAGAGAAATATTTTGCTTAGTACGCTGAATTCTATAATATGCACCTGTTAATCTTTCAATAGGAACAGAAAGATTGAGTGTATTTTGTTTTATTTGAAATGGCATAAATAAAAGACCTCCTTTTGGAGGTTATTATCACATGTAATGTGATTTGGTTCAAGAATTTAGAAACATTTTGCTTTTGTATTTTTCGTGTATATGTAGGAATGAAAAGTAAATTTGAAGAAAGTTACAGTTAGTAAACATGGGCGCATTTACAGAGTTTTGGTTTGGTTTTATAATGAATCCTAAGATTTAAAAAGAGGTATGTATGATAGAGAAGAGAGATTATTTTCAGTTATTATTGCATTTTTTATTGATTGTTGTATTATCCTTAATTCAAATAATATACCCAATTTTTGTTTCTGAGATACTGACAGTTCAATCAACGGTGAATAGTATTTTTGTGATTGTATGTAGTTTGATTGTTGGAAAAATGATTGTTAATATATGTGATTTGATTTTAAGTGGATCTATGTATTGGAATTTTTTCAAAAGGTTAAGAATGAAATTGATACATAATCTGGTTTATATGGACTATGAGGATGTTTTGAAGAGGAGTGTTGGTGAATTAACACAAACAGTAGAAAATGATAGTTCTCAAGTTATTGAATTTTATTTAGTGTTTCTAATGACTTTATTGAAAGATATTTTATTTCTTTTAGGGGTGGTATGTATCGCATTTATAAAGTCATGGATAATAGGTGTTTCGCTTATTGCTATGTTAATTTTTCTTTTTATTGTTTTTCGTTGGATTAATAAAGTTTCTGAAGTTAAGTGGGCGCAAACGAAGCAGGCTTATCAAAATTTATTTGATATGTTTTCAACGTGTTATTTAATGATGACAGAGCTGAAAAAAATTAATAGGGAATCTTATTTGGAAAAGAAGCTAAATACATTCATTCAATTTGCTTTTAAGTCAGATTTGATTTCTGGATTCATATCTTATCAATTGTGGATTTCTACGATTTTTAGTTTTGGTATGATTAAATTTATAGTTTTATTGATTGGATGTACACAAAATATAAATTTAAGTTTTATTTATTTATTTGTTTATTATATTGATTTATTAGATGATCCGATTTATGAATTGCGTACGCAAATGGAGAATATTCCATCTGCAAAGAAGGCGCAAGAAAGAGTATTCGCATTGTTGAAAATTAAGAGTAAGTTACATTTTGGAACAAAATTATTGAATGGTAATATTTGTTGTATCGATTTGGATCATGTTCATTTTGGATACAATGAGAATCTTGTTTTGAAGGATTGTTCACTGCATTTTGAAAATGGAAATATATATGGATTAATTGGTCCTAGTGGTAGTGGTAAATCAACATTAATTAACTTAATTGCACATTTATACGAGCCACAGTCAGGAACGATATACATAAACAACGTAGGATTGAATGAATATAAAGAAAAAGAAACGTTAAAGGAAATAGAGTATATTGGACAGAATGAAAAGAATATGAATCCATATGAAATCGTGGATCCATATCATAGATATAGTCGAGAAAAGATAGAAAAAGACTTGGGCTATACATTGAATGATGAATTATCGAAAGGGCAATTGCAGTATTTATACTTATATAAAGCTTTAAGAAGTGAAAAGTCAGTAATTATATTGGATGAAATTTTTAGTTATGTGGATATGGATAAGATAAAAAATGCATTTTCTAAATTTAAAGAAATGAAAAAGATCATAATTGTAGTGACGCATGAAAAAGAAGTCATGCAATTTTGTGATTCAACTATATCCATGGAGGATTTGTAAATATGATTGATGTTATTAAATCGAGTAAACTTTACTTTTTTCTTGATGTTGTGATTTGGTTTGTTGCACACAATCTTCCTATTTTGATTGGATTGTTGATTCAAACATACTTTGATGGCGATAATACAATCTTTATCGCTTGTTGCGTATGTGGTTTGGTGTTGATTCGAATAGTCTGTATTTTGATTGGTGCCAAAGTTGATATAACGGCTCAACATAAATGGGCAAACTTTATGTATAAAAAAGCTTATGCTGCTTTAGAACAATCTGAGATTGAAGCAAAACAGGGTGAATTTATGAATGCTTTGAATGAAGATGTGAACGAAATTGTTGGAACTATTTCATATATGATTGATACAGCATGCAACTTAATATATGGAATTATTGTGATTGTTATTTTGGGACGTATTGATATAAATTTAACTGCATTTGTTACTTTGTTTCCAATTCTTGCGATTGGTTTAAATTCATTGATAAAAAAAAGTGTGGAGAAATATTCGATCCAATCAAAAGAATATAGTAATAGATTTTCTGAAGAATTGTTAAACTTATTAAAACATTCCAGAGAGATTCGAGTGAGCCGAAAAGAAGATGATTATTCGAATAACCTAGATGAAATTGTAAATCAACAAAAATATATTGGATTTAAATTTTCTGTATTTAAAGGCTTATTCTCTACCTTTTCAAGTGCTGTAACAGACTGTAATTTGATAGTAACCATTTTTTGGTATATGCATTTCAAAACATTATCACCAGGGGCATATGTCTTGTTCATTACCTATTCATTTGATTTATCTTCTTTAGCTATTTATATGAGTACATTGATAGTTTCATTACAAAGTACGAAAGTATATATTCAAGATTTCTATAAGAAAATTGAAAATAAGAAAAGAAAGAGAATTTCTATAGATGATTCTATATTGTCAAAAATAGAATATAATACAATCAATGTTCTGGTTGGGAAAAATGGATCAGGAAAAAGTATGAGCTTAGAATATATAAATACACAGTTGCCGGATTCTGTCATGTTACCAGAGAATTATCATTTAATGGATGTATCTAAAAAGGAAAATATTTGTTTAAATCAAGCTGTAGATTATGATAATTTATTTCTAGAAGACATTTTAAATGAACATGTTGGAAATGACAATTTATCTGGAGGTCAACAATTTAGGATGGTATTAATGAGAACGCTATTAACCGATGCAAAAATCATCTTAATAGATAATAATTTTATGAGTGTGGATTCTAAACTTAGAGAAAAAATATTTGAATATCTGAAGAAATCTGGAAAGACAATTGTTTTTACAGATCATTTGTATCGAAACGAATATAAAGAGTTTAGTGTGATAGAAGTATAAATAAAAATAGGAGACAATGTCATTAAGTTAAACAATATCTAAAGTTTATATGTATATAGGTTGTTTTGTTACTAAAAGGATATTAATCATATAGAGAACTTTAATCATCTTTTTTTGATAATGTTGGATGTTGCATATAGAATATTTCTTTTTGACGATCTATTTCTGCTTTTAATTGTTCTTTTGAAGGAAGGTAAGTTAGGTATTTAGACATAAAAAGTCTATCATTATCATGAAGAATAGAATATCTAGCAATATCTTCATCTGTTTCAGAACAAAGAAGTATTCCAAGCGTTGGATTATCTCCTTCTTTGCATTTTAAATCGTCATACATTCGAACATACATATCAATTTGACCAACATCTTGATGTGTGATTTTCCCCATTTTTAAATCAATGAGAACATAGCATTTTAATTCGATATTGTAGAAAACGAGATCAATATAGTAGTCTTCAGTTCCAGTTACAATGTGTTGTTGTCTAGCAACAAATGCAAATCCCTTTCCCATTTCCATTAAGAAATCTCTGATATGTGTCAAAATAGCTGACTCCAAATCATTTTCAAGGTAAGAATCTTCATTTTTGAATCCCAAAAACTCTGCAACAATTGGACTTTTTAATAATTCAAACTGATTTTTTTGATTTTCTGAATTCTTCAGAAGCATTTCGTTAACAACATCATTTTTCTTTGGAGATTGCATTAATCGATAGAAATATTGTGTGCTGACGTTTTTGTCTAATGTTCGAGAACTCCATCCCTCATTTGAGGCTTCATTCATATACCATAATCTTGCGTTTTCATCAGAAACACGTAATAAACTTCTAAAATGCGTCCAAGTTAAATTGTGAACGCATGCGTTCACAATTCGTACATCAGGAAAAGCAATATAAAATTTGCGGAAATATTGGAAGTTTCTCTTTAAAAAACTTTTTCCGTATTCTTTTGTAAGTTCATCAGCTAAAGCATCAATCAGAGCTTGCCCATATTGTGCTCTTTCATTTCCGTTTTGTTCTTGCTCAACAATACGTTTACCCACATGCCAATATGTTAGTATCATTGCTTTGTTGGTAGCATTGTATGCTACTTTTTTGGCCAGAAGAAATGATATCTTTAATGTCAGTGATTATAGCTGCATATGACGGAAAAATGGTGTGCGTGTAGCGCACCATCAGTGTATCTGTAGCGGTCAATCGGTGTATGATCATAAAATCTAAGCTTTTAGAAATATTATATAAATTTTAACTCGGCATTTAACTCGGCATGCCGAGTTAAATCATTCACTATTTTTTTACTAATTTATAATTAGCATATCTACCGGTTCTATCGTTTTGAATAATATTCTCTTTTTTTAATTTCATTTCTTTTTTCCTCCAGCACACAAAAAAAGATTCATCCCAAAACATGAGACGAATCTGATATCCGCGGTACCACTCAATTTGCATAGAAAACTATGCCACTCTACTAGACTCCAACAAGTCCAAAACCTGTACCGTCAATATAAAAAGGATCGAATAAAGTCCATTTTCAAGAATTCCATTCCATCCATTTTCATTTTTTCATAAATCTATATTTTAATTGTTCTTTTTGATAATCTTGTGAATTACAACACTTAACAGAATTGTAATGATCATACATGGAATTGTATTTCCAACAGGTGTATCAATCTGCATAAAACAGCGATACACAACAAATCCGACAAGCCATAATACAAGATTCAGTACATCAAATTCTACATTTCTTTTATCATTCTTTAGAATAAAGAAATCAGCAATCTGGATTGCAATCATAGGAGCAAATACAGAACCAATCAAATACAGGAAATCAGTAATATTATCCATTGGATATACAATTGCCGCAATTGTACCAACAACAGTTACAACCATTGCTACGTGTTTTCCATTCCACTTTGGCACGATAGATTCATTAGAAATACCTGCAGAATAAGCATCCAGGAATGTTGTTGTAACTGTAGAGAATACAATGATCAATAATCCCGCAATACCCAAACCTGCTTTCAACATGATCTGTGCAATATCATATTCTCCTGTAAATAAAGCCGCACCTAAACCAATCAAATACATCCAGCAGCTAACGATTCCATACACAATACTACTAACTAAACTAGCCTTCACAGGATCTTCCGCTTCACGTGTATAGTCACTGATCAAAGGCAGCCAGCTCAAAGGCATCGCAATTGCAAGTTCAACACCTGCACCAAACGTCATTGCTTCTGTACATACAACTGCACTGTTTCCATCAAAGAAGATAAATTTGCTAAGCATTAAAGTCAAAATAAATAAAGCAACCATCGCAACTGTATTGATTTTTCCAAGGTTTGTAATACCAACACCAATCCATACAAGAATCAAGATACCAATAATCAAACACCAGATCCATGCACCTGTATGCATAATACCATCTGCCGCAAGTGCACCATCATAAATCATGATTGCTGTCCATCCAACAAGCTGCAGTACATTTAATGCCGCAAACAAAAGGCAACCTTTCTGTCCAAAGCTCATCTTTGTAGAATCCATCGCACTTAAGCGCATTTTCCCACCAATAACACCAGCCAGGAACAATAAGATACAGCCAATGACATGTCCAGCCACAATGGCTAAAATACCATTTTTCAATCCTAAAGGTGCAAGATATGTACCTGTCAGTATTTCTGCAATAGAAACACCTGCACCAAACCAGATCAATGCATTTTCAAACAAAGAAGTTTTTTTCATTGAACATTCTCCCTTGCATATTCATTATCAATTGCGAATGAATGATCCATTGGTCCAGATCCCTTACCAAGATCAAGCATCGCATTCAATGCTCCAGAAATATAATCCTTTGCACGTTTTACGGATGTATCCAAATCATATCCCTTTGCAAGATTGGATGCGATAGCACTGGATAATGTACATCCTGTTCCATGTGTATTAGAGTTGTTAATACGTTTTCCATGAAACCATGTATATGCGTCATCTCTATACAACAGATCATTTGCATCATTGATTTGATGACCGCCCTTTACCAGAATTGCACATCCAAATTTCTTAGAAATTTTTTCAGCAGCGATAATCATTTCTTCTTCATTTGCAATCTTCATATCCGCTAGAACTTCTGCTTCTGGAATATTTGGTGTAATGACTGTTGCTAAAGGCAACAATTCTTTTTTCAATGTTTCAATTGCATCATCACTAATAAGTTTTGCGCCGCTTGTTGCGACCATCACCGGATCCACAACAATATTAGCTGCCTTATATTCCTGCAGTTTTGAAGCAATCATACGAATCAGATCAGAACTAGAAACCATTCCAATCTTCACAGCATCTGGATAAATATCTGTAAAGACTGCATCCAGCTGCTCCCCAAGAAATTCTGGTGTTACTTCCATAATTCCTGTAACACCTAATGTATTCTGTGCCGTTAGTGCTGTAATTGCACTCGTCGCAAATACGTGATTTGCGCACATTGTTTTGATATCCGCCTGGATACCAGCGCCTCCGCTGGAATCACTTCCAGCGATTGTTAATGCTGTTTTCATTTTCTATCTCCTTCCTGCATTACTTTTTTAATGCGACATAAGGTGGTGCCCCCAATTTGCCGCCATATTCTGATCAAAAAACAAAAAGCTGCAGAAAAACCTAATTTGCAGCTAACATACAATAAAGATATCATCCCTACGTTGGCATTATCCAAATCAGGTTTCAGGGTCAAGGTCGAACCTACTCTCAGCCACTCAGCTCCCCATTTTTCAACATGTTTATTATAGTTCCTTTGTAACATGTAAATCAATAATCATTCAATAATCTTTGTTGGTGATGCATTTGAGACATAAATCATACTGTCATAAAGCGTTGTGGGTGGCTGAAACATGCGATAGCTAGGAGGCAGGAAGCGATTCATGATAGAGTAGCTTTCTCCTAGCGTTCCCATATAGGTATATGCATCTGCATGCCTTTTAATTTCTGTACCTTCTTCAAGAAAAGAAAAATCAATCCAGCACATTTTAAAGCTGGCTAATTTCGCTGTTTTTGCAAGTGGATCATGAGAATAAAATGTCTGTATGGTACGTTTATGATTTCCTTCAGGTAAATTGAAATTTATTTGAATAATATTACAATCTAAAATTTCTTTTTTTAGATAAGTTTTAAAAGATTCTAAGAGCTTAGATTTACCGTTATGTAAAGCTTTACATAATGGAAAATCTACAATTTTAAAATTGATTTTAGGATATTATCCAGTTCAAAAAGGAAATGTGAGTGTTTTGGATTCTAAGAATGTTTCTATGATTCATCAGGAAAGTCATATATTTGATGACACGATCCGAAATAACTTGAATATGGAGCTTGTACAAACAGATGAAACACTGTTAAAATGTATGGAATTTGTAGATTTACAAGAATTTAAATTAGACCAGAATATTTGTGAGGATGGAAGTAATCTTTCTGGTGGGCAAGTTCAACGAATAGGGATTGCGCGTACAATCGCACATTTAAAAGAGGTACTTTTATGTGATGAAATAACAGCAAGTCTAGATGCACAGACGGCCATCGAAATTGAAAATCGAATATTGGATTTAAAAGAAGAAACTGTATTATATGTAACACATAAATATCTTGATGAAACACTAAAGAAGTTTGATTGTATTCTTGTATTTAAACAAGGACGGATTGTTGAACAGGGATCGTTTGAAGAACTTATGAAAAATAAAGGGGACTTCTTTAGCTTAAAAAACAAAGGATGTATTTAGTGGATTATCCATATAAAAAGAGATATCGGTTTAAATAGATCCGATATCTCTTTTTGAATAAAGGCTAGTGATTGATTATGATATAGCTGTAAAACATTGAATGGCTACTAAAATTATTTTTCAGTTGGATAATTAATTGTCCACTCAATATATTCATCGTTACTGATCTTACCGTTTTTTAGATCGACTTTTTTTTGTATTCATGCTTCTAAAAAATCATCAAAAAGATTTGTGTTCAAATCAATTAAATAAATGGTTTTCATTATCGATTGTTTCTTTTTTTATAATGAAATCAGTTGTTCTGTCCTAGTCGAGTAATGTAAAAACAAAATCAAGTGCTTCGGTATGATCGTCCATATTTAAATACATAGAATTGATATGTAGCGCCTAACTTATTTTTTCTAACATGTCTTTACGTGGAACTCTAGTTCCGTTCTCATATTGTGAAATGCGAATTCTTTCATTTTCATCTGCTGAAAGCCCGGATTTTTCGGCTAGTTCGGTTTGTGTTAAACCTCGAAATTGACGGACAAATCTTATTCTCTTTCTGTCAAGATATTGACCTTCTTCTTCGTTCGTTAAATAGTCTAATGTTAGGGTTTCTGGTAACAATATGAACACTTTCTTTACAATTATATAGATATTTTATCATTTTAAACATACAAAATACTACTCCGTTCTACCCCGTTTTACTTCGTTCTACCCCTCGCGAGCTTCATTTTACTCCGTTCTACTTCTCGCACTTTTCCTAAAAGTTATAAACAATCAAATATTTATGTTGGATATTTGTACTTTTAATTTAGAAGATTACATCTTTTTCACTATTACAATAATTTTTTTGTTGTTATCTCTTGTATCACAAGTAACCAATGTCATTATTTTATCTTCTGAATCGACAGTTACACTAGTTTTATATAATTCACGATTAATGAACTACCACACCTGATACGTGGTTCTGTGATGTACTCTTCTGAACTACTTATAGACTGTTTTGTCGTGAGAATGATACTGATAAATAGGAAAACGAAATAAATTTCAGTTTTCTTTCATGGTATAATTAGAGTCAAATAATGAGTTAGTAGGTGAGCAGTGTATGAATGATTACAGAGGATTATTGATTAAGAAACGACGAAAAGAGTTAGACATATCATTAGAAGCTTTATCACATGGGATTTGTTCTCCTTCATATCTTTCTAAAATTGAAAATAATATCTTGGTCGCAAATGATGATATATACAATTTGTTGTTTAAAAAATTAGGGATTTCTACGATGGATACAATTAAAGAAGAAAAAATTAAACAGATGTTGGATCTTTTCTTTAAATACTATATGTCATCGGATTCAAAAATATTTAAGGTAATGGATGAATTGTTGGAATATAAAGATGAGGTTGTGTCATCCTATTTGTTTGTTCAATATCAATTGTTTTTACTGTATGCTTCCGAAATGAATTCTCAAATCAATATATCACTTGCTGAAGTGGAAGCGTATTATTCATACATGGATGATTCGCAAAGAGAATACTTTAATTTGTTTAGATTATCTTCTGGAAATATGGAACTATCTGATAATGAGGAATGGATATTTATACGAAGGTTGAAGGCCAAAGCCAATCTATATGCGTATCAAAAAAATACTTTTGCGGCATACGATCTGTACAAAACATGTTTAAATTATGCGATTGAATTAGGAAATAAAAAATTGATTGCGGAAATTCTTTGTTCATTAGGGTGGCTTTGTCTTGATATAGATTTAAATCAAGCTGAAAAATATTATACAAGTGCGGCTCAGTATGACTCACAATATAAAATGTTGGCTTTTTTTAATCTAGGAGCAACTATGATACAGCATAAGGATTGTATGGAAAAGGGGAATCAATATTTAAAGAAAGGATTAAAATCATGTACGGATGACTTTTTTACAGTTAAATATAAAGAAGTTTTATTTGTATATGCGATTCTAAAAGAAAATGTTGGAGATGCGAAAAAATTAATCAAAGAATTAGATGATTCTAAGTATATTGATGTTTTCTCTATGATGCTAAATAAGGATTATCAATTGAATGTAGGCTATCAGAATCGATTAAAAGAATTAAAGGATGATTCTTCTTTGTTTAAATTTTTATTCATAAAAAATTGTGAATACTTGCATAAATATAAAGAGATTTGTGTCGCAAATAATTTTATTTAATATTAGTTTTGTGCAAGATTACCTAATAAATTGAACTTAATATAGACAAGAAACTCATTTATTTCTCAATGACAGTTTCTTGTCTTTTTTTTGGTCTTGAAAAATAATAACCCTAAGGAAAAGGGGTTATTTATGTTTAAACTTGTTCAGAATCATAAAGTATTATATTTTATTTCGCTTATTCTCATTGTTTCATATTCAGTAGTGGATCTATTGAAATCAATATTAATGAGCTATATATTTGATGATCATCTTCTGGATTCAATTTCAAGCCTTATAGTGATCGTATTGATATTTTTAGGTGTCTATTTAATTGTTTCCACTTTACAACAATATGTGATAGAGGTGTTGAAGAATAAAATACGTTATAGTCTTAATCAAAATTTGTATCAATCGTATGCTTCCAGAAATATAGAATCATTTCAAAAAAAGGATAGCAGTGAGATATTGAATGAATTTAATAATGAAGTGAATGTGGTGATTGATAATTATGTTTCTTCAAAATTAAATGTGTTCTCATTAACTATTTCATTGATACTGGGAAGTTTATATATCGCAAATCTAAGTGTAGAAATATTAATGTTTCTGCTCTTTTGTGCTTTTATAACAATTTTTATAAATAGTATTTTTAAGAATCATTTAAAGAAGAATCAAATGAATTATTTGGATTCAATGAAGCAATGGCTTTGTTCTATTAAAAATCTGTGTCGTTGTTTTAGTGATATAAAGATTTTAAATTTAGAAAAAGTATTTTGTGACGATCTGGACATTGAGAATAAGAATTTAGAACAAAGTACTCTAAAAAATAATGGATTTATAAAAATACTTACTTCTATAAATTCTTTTATTTCTCAAGCCATGTTTTTTTGACATTGCTCTTTGGAATTGTGTTAATACATTATAATCGATTAACAGTGGGACAATTATTAGGAATTGCACAAGCTAGTAATATGGTGATCATGCCAATCGTTAATTATGCAAATCTTCGAAATATGATTCAATCTTCTAAGCCAGTTCTACAAAAACTGTTGGATCATTCAATATGCTCTGAAGAAAATGAACCTATTGTTTTTGATGAACAAATTCATGACATTAAGATTAAGCATTTAAGTTATTCTTATGGTGCTCGTAAAATATTAGATTTAAATGATTTGACGATTGATCAAGGAAAAAAGTATTTAGTCATTGGTAAAAGTGGAGATGGTAAGAGTACGTTTTTAGACATTTTAACAAAGCAGAAAAAAGTAGATGGCATTTATGTGAATGATAAGAATTTGAAGGACGTTCAATTTAGCACCTATGCCGATAAGTTTTCTTATGTGAATCAAAACAATGACTTATTACCGTTTTCCTTTGAACAAAATATTACTTTAGGAAGGAAAATGAGTAAATATTCCTTGAAAGAATTAGTAACTATATTTAATTTAGAATCAATATTTGATAAGGAAAGAGACAATCTTGATTTTGAACATTTGAATTTAAGCGGTGGAGAGAAGCAACGTATTTGTTTGGCAAGAGCGATATATAGAAATAAAAAATGGCTTTTCTTGGATGAAGCTTTTTCTGCAATCGATAAAGCAAATTCAGATCGAATACATCAATTCATTTTATCCAATCCAGATCTTACAGTACTATCTATTGAACATAAAGTAACAAAAGAAACAGTTTCTTTATACGATAAAGTCTTACTGTTTGAAAACAAAAAGATTGTATCTATGGATGTAGAAGAATATATAAATAGTATCTTTTAAGAAGAATAAGTGTCATTTTAAACCATATTTAAATCCATTCCTAGGTATCTACCTGCTACCTGAATATTCCATGTTGACTCTGCCATCATGGAATATTCATTAATTCAGAAACATAAAAATCATTACCAAAATTATAAAAAATTAAAGTTTTGGTAATGGGCTTATGGAATACATTAAAAAAGATTCATATTTAAACCAACTTATTAGATTTTCGAAGACTCAGGATATAAAAGTGATTACTGGTGTTAGAAGAAGTGGCAATAATGGAAAGTCGGTGTTGTTAGAAATGTTCAAAGAATATCTTTTAAAACATGAGGATAATATTAACATTGTTTCTATGAATCTTCAGGAATTAGAATACGATTATTTATTAGATTATCATTTTTTACATCAATATGCGATGGAACATTATGCGGAAGGGAAATATAACTTTTTAATGATTGATTGCTGTCTTCTTGTAAATAATTTGCATATTATAAACCTAATATTTTTTAGCTTCTTCTTCAGAATAAGATTCAGTACAATTCATACCAATTTCTAATTCTTTCATGAGTTTAGTTAAAGCTTTGGCTTTCATGTTTTCAGCATTATCTTCAGTTACAGAAAATGGAAAGCCTCCAGTATTTAATGCTTGTTGAAAAAATACATTAACCGCATCCGTTAACGTTAAGCCGTTTTTCGCAAAAACTTCTTCTAATTCATTTTTAACTTCTGAATTCATACGAATTCTAAATACATCATCTTTTTGAGCATTGATTATGTTACGCATAATTAACACTTCCTGGTATATTGATATTTTAATAAAATATCAATAAATGTAGTAACAGTGTATCTACATTCAATTCCTAAATATAAAAGAGCTAGAATGTATACAAGCTGCAAAACGAGCTAATGCTGACGAAGGGTATCAAACAATTATATCTGGAAGGACAACGACAATTACTGGCAATAGTTAGAGCTGCTGTTGCAAATCCTCCTGTCATTGTTTTAGATGAAGCTACTTCAAGTATTGACACTCATACAGAAGAATTGGCTCAAAACAATACGGACAAATTGATGACAGGGCGAACAACATTTGTCATGCTTATCGCTTATCAACTATTAGAAATGCTGATTGTATTATGGTATTTGAAAACAAAAAGATAATATTTAGGGATGTGGAAGAATGCTTAAAAAATAATTGCTTATTACGTCTTTGAAGTAATGAAAACTAGAAAAGTTAGTGATTGTTGAACTTTTTTCTCCCAAATGCAGTGTGTAATTGGGTGAAAGAATATGGTGCGCCAGTTCGGTGCAGTTGATTTAGTTAGGTGAAACTCCTAACCTGGTAACTTTTGGAGCAAAGAGGCCAGTATCTAGTCCTTGGGCATTGTATCGCGAGGTACAGTG
>NZ_JANFYN010000109.1 GCF_024460475.1 Holdemanella sp. MSK.7.32
AAAGATGAAAGTAAGACCATCTGTTAAACCAATCTGCGACAAGTGTCGAGTAATTCGACGCAAAGGACGTGTGATGGTAATTTGTGAAAACCCAAAACACAAACAGAGACAAGGAAACTAAAGTAGGAGGAAACTAAATGGCTCGTATAGCAGGAGTAGATATTCCAAACGATAAACGAGTTGTCATTTCATTGACATACATCTATGGTATTGGATTGACAACATCAAAGAAAGTATTGGAAGAAGCAGGCATCAGTGAAGATGTTCGAGTAAAAGATTTAACTGAAGAACAATTAAATGCAATTCGTAAAACAATCGATGCAATCAAAGTCGAAGGAGACTTAAGAAGAGAAGTACAATTAAACATCAAGAGATTGATGGAAATTGGATGCTACAGAGGAATGCGTCACAGAAAAGGATTGCCAGTACGTGGACAAAGAACAAAGACAAACGCAAGAACACGTAAAGGAAAAGCCAAGACAGTGGCTAACAAGAAGAAGTAGTAGGGAAGGAGAGTAAAGAATGGCAAAAGTACAAAAGACACGTAAAAGACGTGTTAAAAAGAATATTGCGCGAGGATGTGCACACATTCACTCGACTTTCAATAATACAATCGTAACAATCACAGACGAAAGTGGAAATGCAGTAGCATGGAGCAGTGCCGGAGCATTAGGATTCAAGGGAAGTCGTAAATCAACACCATATGCAGCACAGTTAGCAGGAGAAGCAGCTGGAAAAGCAGCAATGGATCACGGAATGAAGACAGTATCCGTAGATGTAAAAGGGCCTGGACCTGGACGTGAAGCAGCTGTCAGAGCATTACAGGTAGCTGGTTTAGAAATTACAATGATCAATGATGTAACACCAATTCCACACAACGGATGTCGTCCACCAAAACGACCTCGTGGATAGT
>NZ_JANFYN010000110.1 GCF_024460475.1 Holdemanella sp. MSK.7.32
TAAAGATCCCCTTTTTTCTTGTCATTGTATCTCCCTTTTTCGCAATACCATAAATCAAAAGAGATACACCAATCAAGACAAAAGTATCAATAATATTCTGTGAAGTAGCCGCAATTGGATGAATTGTACTTGAAGCACCCAAAATAAATAAAATATTCATTATGTTACTTCCAATCGCATTTCCCAAAGATAAACCACTCTCACCTTTTCTTGCCGCAACAACACTTGTTACTAGCTCAGGCAATGAAGTTCCAATAGATACGACAGTTAAACCAATCAACGTATCACTCATACCAAGCATAGCTGCAATCTGTTTTGCACTATCTACAGTGATGTCTCCACCCCAGATAATACACGCAACACCAATCACGATATAAATCAGGCATTTGATTCCCGATAAAGTTTCAACTTCCTCATCCTCAACACGATTCTTTTTAGCACTACGAATCAAGTTTAGAATAAACAATGCCAAACCAACCAAGAAGATAATTCCTTCAAAGCGATTCAACATTCCATTTAACACAAAAATAGAAAGTAAGATGCTCACTAAAATATTGATTTTTAAATCACGATTCAAAATATCCTTATCCATTAAAAATGGAGTGATGATTGCACTTGTTCCAACCACAACCAAAGTGTTGAAAATATTAGAACCCACAATATTTGAAATCGCAATTTCATTACTGCCCATTAAGCCAGCCGTAATACTCACACTCGCTTCTGGTAAGCTTGTTCCAAGTGCTACAATTGTCAAACCAATAATAACTGAAGGTACTTTTAATTTACGAGCCACACTTGCACTGCCATCCACAAACAAGTCTGCACCCTTCATTAAAAGGACCATACCTAATACTAATAAAAGAAATACCATTTTCTCAATCCTTTCAAAGTCA
>NZ_JANFYN010000111.1 GCF_024460475.1 Holdemanella sp. MSK.7.32
AGTAAATGATGGATCATTAGTAATTAATCCTAAGTCAATCATTCCTGATGGACCGAATACTCCAGATGAAAAGAAGACTGGTATTGAAGTCACAAATCCTGAAGACTCAATCTATGATGGTTTACCACATGTAAATCCTTTAACAGTAACAGATACTAAGACTGGTGCAGCACTAGTTAGAGATACTGATTACACATTGACATATAGTAGTGATGTAATCAATGTTGGTACAGTTGAAATAAATGTTAAAGGTATCGGAAACTATACTGGTGAATTTACTAAGACTTATAAGATCACACCAAAAGAATATACAGTAACAACAGATTCTGCAAAGAAGGTTTATGATGGAACTGCATTAACAGCTGGTGGTAAGATTGAAGGTATCGTGGATGGTGAAGTTGTTGTTGTTCATACAACTGGTAGTCAGACGGAAGTTGGTTCAACTCCTAATACTTATAAATTAGAGTGGAAGAAAGCTTCAAGTAAAAACTACAAGTTAAAAGAAGATTCTATTGGTACATTAACAGTAACAGAACAGACAATCGATCCAGGTAAAGATCCAGACAATCCAAATCCTAACTACAGTGGTGTTACAATCAATAACCCAAGTAACTCTGTATATGATGGTAAGGAACACAAGTGGTCTCCTGCAGTTGCAGATAAAGAAGGAAATGCATTGGCTGAAGGTACTGATTACGAAGTAGCGTATTCAACATCTGATTTCACAAATGTAACTGGAACAATCACAGTAACAATTACAGGTATTGGAAACTACACGGGAACAGTAACAAGAACATACGAAATCACACCTAAGGCCTATACAGTGACAACAGATTCTGCAAAGAAGGTTTATGATGGAACTGCATTAACAGCTGGTGGTAAG
>NZ_JANFYN010000112.1 GCF_024460475.1 Holdemanella sp. MSK.7.32
GTACGACAGGCAGTCGTGCTTATAGTTGATAATCAATCACCGATTATCAACTGTTTTATTTTAGAGACAATAAAGTACAAGATACTCGTAACACTATACAAAAGTCATTGAAGTAAAACAGTCCCAACAAGGTTGAAATACTTTGTCTACTAAGGATATAGCCAAGTAGTAAGCCATACTCAATGCATTCTCGTGAGGGAGTGTGTGAAGGGAGTTAAAGCGAGAACTCAGGCACCAATCTATCAATGCACATGTGGCGTTCAGTATTGATGATGCTGCGGAAAAAAGCAGAAATCCTATGAATAGATACCAATGACTATATCGATATCTGTTAATACTGGATGTGAAAGCAGGAAGCATGAGTTCAAGGGAAGGCACAGATGATCCTGTGAGGTCTCCGTATTTAATGGACTACCATCTATAAGCGTAGCGAAGTGACGGATAGTGTACGGAGAAGTCAGAGTTACTAATAGTAGCGAAGAAGTTATAGAAATATAATGGAGCGAAGTGGTAACACCTTGTGAGCTTTGAGTAGATGTAGTTGTGTAAGTGCAAATTTTAAGAATATTCGTATTAACCTTAAAAGATATTACATGACAGTGGAAAGGAGATAAGAAAAGACATTATGAATGAACCATTAAAATTCAAATTATTTAGTGTGTATGGAAAAATACTACACAAAGATGTTCTTACAGAAGCTTTTCGTAAAGTGAAGAAGAACAAGGGATGTGCCGGTATTGATAAAGTCAGTATCAAAGTGTTTGAGGAAAATTTAGATGAAAACATAGAGTTGATTTTGAATGAACTTCGAACAAAGACGTACAAGCCTTCTCCAGTAAGACGAAAGTATATACCGAAGAAAAATGGAAAGTTAAG
>NZ_JANFYN010000113.1 GCF_024460475.1 Holdemanella sp. MSK.7.32
AAGGAGATCATTATGATTTATACAATTACTTTTAACCCCTCTTTAGACTACGTTATTCAAGTCGATCATTTTAAGCCTGGTATCATTAATAAAACAAAATTCGAAGAAATCCTTCCCGGAGGAAAAGGCATT
Organism: Holdemanella sp. MSK.7.32; assembly: GCF_024460475.1. GTDB lineage: Bacteria > Bacillota_I > Bacilli_A > Erysipelotrichales > Erysipelotrichaceae > Holdemanella. The sequence continues at coordinate 133 of NZ_JANFYN010000113.1, forward strand.
AATGTTTCAATTGTCCTATCCAATCTTGGACACGAAAGTACAGCCCTAGGTTTTATGGCGGGTTTTACAGGAGAAGAAATTGAACATAAATTAGAAAGCTATGGAGCTAAAACAGATTTCATTCATGTAAAGAAAGGATTATCTAGAATCAACGTAAAAATGAAATCCGATGAAGAAACAGAAATCAATGGTATGGGGCCTGATATTCAGCCAGAAGACATTCAAGAATTATTCAATCAATTAGATGGTCTAACAGAAAAAGATATTCTCGTTATTTCAGGAAGCATCCCAAGTACTTTACCAGATACAATGTATGAACAGATCATGGAACGAGTTCAGAAAAAGAAAATAAAAGTTGTTGTCGATGCGACAAACAACCTATTATTAAAAGTATTAAAATATAAACCTTTCTTAATTAAACCAAACAATCATGAATTAGGTGAAATCTTTAATGTCGAATTAAACACTCGAGATGACGTCATTCCTTACGCCAAAAAGCTACAGGAAATGGGTGCTCAAAACGTATTGATTTCTATGGCAGGACAAGGTGCAGTGCTTGTAAGTGATAATAATGAAGTGATTCAAAGTAAAGCACCAAAAGGAGAAGTAGTGAATTCTGTTGGTGCTGGTGATTCTATGGTTGCAGGTTTCCTTGCCGGATATTTAGAAACAAACGACTACTCAAAAGCCTTTATCAACGGTTT
>NZ_JANFYN010000114.1 GCF_024460475.1 Holdemanella sp. MSK.7.32
TCTCATATTTTTATTCTTTGCCATCTTTTTTGGATGCATAATTTATTTCATGCCTGGAAGAACAAGACCATGACTGGACAACAGAGCATAAAAGAGTGGACTGACTACCCACTCTCTTTTTTTTTGTAAAAAAAGAAAACTGAGTGACTAGGTCAGTTTTCCTTAACGTGGCACAATTTTGTGATTTTTGCCTACACGAATTATATCATGAACTTTTGAAAAGCAAACGTCCTCGTACTTATTAAGGACAACAAAATTTTTAATTTTACTGGTTTTGAAATTTTCGAAGAAAATAAAAAACCTTATTATAAAAAATAACTGTTAAGAAGTAACTTATATATAGTGGTGTACAAATTTACAGTCTCAAGGTGTACAAATTTACAGTGCGAGAGGTGTACAAATTTACAGTGAGGTGTACAAATTTACAGTTAAAAGTGTACAAAATTATTGTGTAGTACACTTTTAAGTAGTATAATTATTTTAGATATATTGAGGTGATTAATTAATGAATGAAATACAAAATAGAGAACCTAAATTTTGCCAAGCTGATGAATTAATTAAAGCATTGCATATCATGAATAATACAGAACTTAAATTTATGTTCTATGCATTGTCTAAACGTGAGATTGGAGAAACCACTGTACAAACGACTATGACAGATTTAGTTAAGCATTTAAAAATCGATTGGGGTGGAGAGCAGATTAAAACATATAAAAAGGCTATTCGAACCATTATTCAAAAATCCGTATTAACGGTAGAAATGACTGCAGATAGACTATCCGAGGCCGATAGAATGCGTTTGGCAAATCCAAACGA
>NZ_JANFYN010000115.1 GCF_024460475.1 Holdemanella sp. MSK.7.32
TGAATCACTTTAGATACTGTGTTAATCTTCTTTTTCTGAAGCATTTCTGGATGTGGATATTTTTCAATGATAGCTAAAGCGACAGGACCATACAGATCATCATACAGCGTATCATAGCCTGGAAATACGATATCCAGCTGTGCTCTGAATGCAACCTTATCTTTTCTTATATGAACTAATATATCCTCATAATAGCGTGATAATTCCCTTAGTTCGTGATATATCGTTTCTTGTTTATGGCTGTTATGAAGACTATGGCTGTAATATGTTTTAGCGATTGATTTGGGATCAAGCTTATCTGTTTTTGGACTTCTTAGTGAATCATTCTTTCTTGTTTTAGCTGATAATAGTGGATTGATAATAAACTGCTTAATATTGTTGTCTTCAAGCACTTTCTTAAGGACACGATGGTAAACTCCTGTTGCCTCATAAACAACACATACTTCTGTTTCTAGCTTCTTTTCCATCTCCCTGACAAGATTCACTATCTCATCAAATCCTTCTTTGTTGTGCTTTATTGAACGTGAACCTGTATACTTCACATTCAAATCCTTGAATGCCTGGTAATCTGATTTACCCTTAGAGACATCAATGGATACTATTGGACCTTTCATAGATCATACCTTCTTTCCTTGAATATTCGAAAGCATAACTTCCCGATTTATGACTATCTATTTTCGTCTTACATGCAGGCTCTATCAATAAATCAAAAGGCCTATTTGGATATAAACTGACTCATGTCATAAAAGGAAGCAGAGAACTTTTTTT
>NZ_JANFYN010000116.1 GCF_024460475.1 Holdemanella sp. MSK.7.32
CAAGACATTGACGGATGTAGAATGGTTGGATTTAGAAGAATTAGAGGAAAAGGAGAAGATTGAAATGTGTGAAGCTGAAAAGAGATGGCTTGAAGTAAAGTCAAAAGAATGGGAAGCTGAAGGGATAAGAAAAGGAATCAAACAAGGCATTGAACAAGGAATTGAACAAGGAATTGAACAAGGAATTGAACAGGGTAGTGAGAAAAAAGAGCTTGAGATGTATCAAAAAATGATGGACAAGGGATTTGGAATTAAAGCTATCGCATCGATCTTCTCAGTAAGTGAAGAATCGATTAAAAAGCTGTTGATGAAAGCTTAGGAGAAATTAAATGTGTGAAGCTGAAAAGAGATGGCTTGAGGTAAAGTCAAAGGAATGGGAAGCTGAAGGGATAAAAAAAGGCATTGAACAAGGAATTGAACAGGGAATTGAACAGGGTAGTGAAAAAAAAGAGCTTGAGATGTATCAAAAAATGATGGACAAGGGATTTGGAATTAAAGCTATCGCATCTATCTTCTCAGTAAGTGAAGAGTCGATTGAAAAGCTGCTGATGAAAGCTTAGGTAAAGCTGAAAAGAGATGGCTTCGAAAAAGAAGACACGTTCTTTTGTTCAATGTTTGTAACAATGGATAGGAGGAGATGAAAAATCTCTTCTTTTCTTTTTCGTCTGTGATATAATAAGGTGACTTTGAAAGGATTGAGAAAATGGTATTTCTTTTATTAGTATTAGGTATGGTC
>NZ_JANFYN010000117.1 GCF_024460475.1 Holdemanella sp. MSK.7.32
ATTTATTTCGTATATGAGATAGGGGTGATGAAATCACATGAATAAATCAAAAGACAAAATTATGAAGGAGTTTTTAGAAAACAATGCCTATTTTGTCGACTTCTTTAATGCGTACTTCTTTGATGGTCAAAAAGCTCTTAAACCAGAGAATTGTGAGGAACTTGATTCAGAGATGAATGATGCGAATATGGATCTAGAAAAGCATGTGGATGTGATTCGTAAGTACAATGATGGAAATCTTTATAGTGCATTCATTATTGAGAATCAAAGTTATGTGGATATGTCCATGGTTGTAAGGGCTGCAGTATATGAGTTTGTAGCGTATGACAGAATGTTAAAGAAGTCAAAGAAGAATAAGTCAAAAGAAAAACTACCAATGGTGCACATTCTGGTATTCTATACAGGTGAAAGGCCTTGGAATGCAGCCAGACAGCTTTCTGAGCTGGTCGAAGTGGATGAAAGGTTCAAATCCTATTTCCATGACTACCAAATGAATCTGATTGAAATCACAGGAAATACTTCATATAATTTTAATGAAGAAGACGTGTATAATCTATTCTACATATGTCGAAGTATTTATGACCAATCTATTTATGAAGAAAAGAGTAATCATTTTGGACTTGTGAAAAGCAGTGTGTTAAAAGTCGTTAAGACATTAACGGATGTAGAATGGTTGGATTTAGAAGAATTAGAGGAAAAGGAG
>NZ_JANFYN010000118.1 GCF_024460475.1 Holdemanella sp. MSK.7.32
ATCCAAGCCGATTAAATACATCTGCTAATACTGGATTTCTTCGAGTGGATGGTACCGTTACGGGATCTCTTTCTTGGATGTTAGAGCCATCTGGCATGCCACCTGGAGAATAAATTTCCAAACGATCATCATAAATATCAATGTGAACTTCACTTCCATTAATCAAATAATCTCTATGTGCTATCGCGTTGACTAATGCTTCGTGGTAACTACGTTCAACATATTCTGGCATTTCTTCTCTAGAATTTGCTGTCTTTTTCCACATCATTTTGGCATTTCTTTTAATGAAGGCTTCACCATTGTCTATTAAAGAAATAACACTGCCTTCATATTCAGCATCATCTAATGCATCGAAAGTACCTCCGCTTTTATTCAACCCATTCCAACGTGTACAAAAGATTCTTGAATAGCGAATTGGACTTTCATCCGCAATTAAAGCACCTGCATTTGTAAGATAACCATCTTCGGTTGCTAGTCCAAATGAAACGAGATCTTTTTCGTCAAAACTATTGCCTGTCCATTTTTTATATCTTTCTCTGAGTTTAGAAAAGGCATAATCGTCAACTTTATACATTGAATTTTGAGAATCAAATGTTGTGTTACGCCCTCTTAAAACAAGGCGTTTTAATTCGATAGGAGACGCTTTTGCACTTTCATTACCAATACGAACATAAGCTTCAAGTAATCCGTCTCCTGAATAATA
>NZ_JANFYN010000012.1 GCF_024460475.1 Holdemanella sp. MSK.7.32
GGAAAATCATCAAAAAATGTGTCCTTCATGGAAAGACACAAAATTTTATGAATTAGGCTTGATTTTTATTATCTAATTTTTCTAAACAAAAATAAAAAGCATCTGCATAAAACAGATGCCTAAAATTCAAATAAATCATCAATCGTTAGTAATACAGCTCCATCTTCTTTTGCTTGTCTTACGACTGAATCCGAATAGCCAGACTTACTAATAAACCACAAATATTTCTCTTCTAGATTTGGAAATGCTTGAGTAGCCATTACTAAATCTTCATACTCATCATATGGCATTGGCTGGGAAGTAAATTTGCACTCCACAAAAACACCTTTTTTACCAGTACGATCCAACGCAAGCAAATCTACATCGTCCTGTGCTTTTAAAGTTGGATTTGTCCCCCACCATTTCCCCAAATGATAAGGTATGAAAGGAAGCTTTCTACATTTAGCCAAACGAATCAAATATTCTTTACAAATATCCTCAAACACATCCCCCATTAGATTGCTTATATCCTCCATGATTTCCTTAGATGCATCATTTGCTCCTAACATGGCATAGTAAGAATTGTTTGTGAATTCATAGCGAAACCAAAATTTAAAGAAATTATCCTTAATCACATAAATCGACTTCTTGCTCGTTTCTTTATCACCACAAGGAATCCTCTTTTCAATCAAACGAAGTGTTTGTAGCGTAATCAAATATTTAGATACTTTTGTACGCTCCTCATGAATATAATCCGCAATATCAACCACTTTATTTCTTCCATTCGCAATGGCAGCTAATATACTACTATACACATTAGTTTCTCTTAATTCCGCCTTCAATAAATTATCTGGTTCTTCATAAAGATAAGCTCCATTACGAATAATTTTATTCGCTATATTTTTTTCAATAGTTAGATTGGGATCAAAAGCCTCTAAATATCTTGGAATCCCACCCAATATTCCATACGCCAACAATTTATCTTCATTACTATATTCTGGAAAAAATGCACTACTCTCTAGATAATCAAATGGCTTTATTTCTAAAGTCGATGTTTGTCGATCATGAAGCGGACTTTTTCTACCCATAACATCACTTTCCATAATACTTACAGAAGAACCACACAAAATTAAAAAGATATTCTTCTTTTTCCAATTATGGTCAATCACATGCTGCAATATTGACTTTACCGAAGGATTCTCATCAATAATATAAGGAAATTCATCAATTATCACGGCAATTTTTTCTGTAGCCTTCTCTCCAATATAATTGAACGCATCCTCCCAACTTATAAATGAAGCTATAAAATTCTTATCAAAATGATATTGAATCACTTTAGAAAAGTCCTCTAAGTTTAGCGCATCATTTTTTTCTCGAGCAGGAAAAAAGATTGCGTTCGAATGTTCGGCAAATTCCTGTAGAATCGTTGTTTTACCAACTCTTCTTCGACCATACATTACTAAATATTCAAAACAATCACTATTATATAATTCATTCAAATGATTTAATTCTTCTTTTCTTCCTAACATCAAATCACATCCTTTATATTTGTATACTTACGAGTAGTATACTCTAAAGTATACAAATATTCAACGATTCTTTCACTGTATTTTTCTTTATTCTCCCAGTTCATCCAACATATCATCCACACCATCACGATAACTTTCATCATTATCATAACGATTCTCATCATAATCACCAGAATATGCATCATCACTTCCTTCATCATAAGAAGAAGATGATGACGATGATGATGATGGATAAGATGAAGGATTCGAATCTTGTCCTTCTTTCTTTTTACGTTTCTCTTCTCTAGCCTTAAACTCACTCAATTCCGTACGACGCCTACTCTCGAGACGATACTGTTCCATTTGCGCTTCCCATTCTGCCTCTTCCTTTTTCAAAGATATATATCCAGATCCAAATAAAATCCCAAGAATAATCAAGAAAATAATTCCACCCTTACCCTTTGATTCATTATTTGGTTGAATGACTTCTATTCCTTGATCATTTTTACTAAGATCAACTCCAGGCAATACTTTTCCCTTATTTGAATAATCAAATTGTTTTTTTGTTGTTTGAACTTTTGGTGGGCTATTCACCGAAAACTTTAAATGTATCTCATATAATCTTCTAAGTATAAAACCAGTTATCCAATTAATAAATGCCTCCTCAAATTCAATACTAAAACAAGTTAGTAGACTAAGAAACTCAAACATTGCTTTATCCATTAAGGTAGAATCAAAACGAGGATCATTCTTTAACATTGTCTTAATTTCATCCTCTGACTTACCATCATATCTACGAATCAGCTCATCATCACTCATATCCAAGATTTCCTTAACGCCATCTCCCACAGTCTTTTTACGCGTTTCTATATCTAATTTTGACTTTTTCGGTGTTTCTTTCTTCTTTTCAAAAACAGGTACCTGAGGCTGCTTTGTCTCCTTCTTCTTGGAAACAGGTACATCCACACCATACTGCTGCATTACCTGTATTAACTCATTTGTAAGTAAACCCTTCTTATTAGCCTGAATATAAATATCTTCATAGATAGGACAAAGACTACAAGCTTCACTAAACTTATTTTGCTTCACTAAAGCAGTGACCGATTCCATAAAGCCATACAAACTATATCCTTTAATACACTCTTCGCAAATAGATGCATAGAAATGTCTTAAGTAAGCAGGAATAAATACAGACGTATAGAAATCATTTTCTTTACATTGTTTAGAAATAGTCTCTACATGTTTCTTAACCCGACTCGAATCTAAAATCATACGATATAGAAAACTTGCCAATGGATTGCACAATATGCCAAAGTTCACATTTAAACAAGACTCTAACATCTTATCTTTCACTAATTCAACTTCAACTTCCAATTGCGATGTACTTCCTTGCATCATGAACATATGAATCTTTTCAAGACTTGAAATATCACGATTTAAATTTGCGGTATTCATATTTGAAAAAGGAAGTTCAATATCTTTATATTCACCACGAATCAGTTTATCCTCTACATCATTTACTAAACTTGAATACTTTTCTTTACAATCATTATAATATTCATACCAATCTAGAAACTCTTTTGAAATTATTATATTTTCCATTCACTATACCCCTGCATTCTAGCCGCCTCATACAAAGGATGCATATGCGCTTCTAACTTATGCTTAAACTCATATTCCGTATTTTCCTTGACATACAATTCTTCTAAGGCCCACAAAGACTGGAGATTCTTGGCATAGCACTTCTCAAATAGCTTATGAATTGAATCATATTCTACAACACTCTTATATAAGTCATACTCCATATTCGCCATCTTATTAAAGTACAAATCCCACTCTGGTAAATGATTACTCTTTGAACGATTTGCGCTCGCATTGCTTGGTATTAAATTCCACATTTCATCATGTGCTACATAAGACCACGGAATGAAGTGATCCACATCAAATGCGGGTTCTAATTTATTACCTGTATATATATCCACAATTTCTTTATTCGACACTTCAATATACGCATTCCACAAATCACGCACTCTTTCTAAATGTCTTACATTATTCCTTTCATCATCCAGTTTATTAATAATTCCAGGCACACCCGGATTGATCATTTGAAGAAATTGAATCTTATTATACTGAATCCAATTTTTAATGATCAAATAATTATCCATTAAGAAAGGAATCCAAGCTTTCTGCAAAATAACACACTTACCAATCCCCACTCCATTCTCAATAATATAAGGCAGATGAATTTCTTGATTCAACATTTGAATATATTCAATACGATACTCATCCCCTTTATCCTTAGTAAGTTCGAACGAAAAACTACTCAACAATTTATAGGGAACATTCTTTGCCAACTTTCGCTTATATTCCAAAACCAAATGATTCTGTTCTTTTAATACACTACGAATTTCATCTGGCCTTGAACACTCATTTAAAGACGTATTTTCAATCAACACATCAATAGCACGATTGATCGCATCTCTTCTTTCTCCTTCGATCATTGGACCCAAAAACAAATGATACTGTGTTACCGTATACCAAGCCGACACAATCATCTCATCAAAGATTTCGTCAAATGAAAAACGATATTTTTTCAGCATCAAATTCATAATGGCTTCTAACCAATAAAATTTGTAGCACTGCGTAGGATGATCCAACATACTCCCAAAAGCTCGATAATCCAGTTCTCCAGAATACGCATCGTTCTTTATAAATTCCATATTCATACCCATGTTCTTTCCACCAAATATTATAACCTTTTCGATCTATGATTTCATTTTAATGCTGGTATAATGTTAGGTATGAACTATCAAAATATACAAAGCGGCCTATCTACCGCATTTCTAGACAAAAATATATCTTCCAACGTATTATATCGACCTCAATTTATTTCAAACGACTATAAGAATGGAAGAAAAGTACTAAGCACCATTGAAGATGAATTATTACACTGCGACTCTTTTTTAATCAGTGTAGCCTTCATTACGATGGGAGGTATCACCCCCTTACTTCAAACGCTTCGTACTTTAGAAGATAAAGGCATTCATGGAAAGATTCTAACAACGGACTATTTGGCATTTAGTGATCCTAAAGCGTTAGATAAACTCGCTACATTTTCGAATATTGAACTTAAAATGTATCTAGTACCCGACTCAAAGAATGGTTTTCATACCAAGGGATATATCTTTCAATCAAATGAAATCTATAAGATACTTATAGGTTCTAGTAATATGACAAATACAGCACTTACTACAAATCGAGAATGGAATACAAAAATTGTATCCACAAAATCCGGTGAGTTTGTATCTGAAATGTTAGATGAATTTGAAGAATTATGGAATCATCCAAATACATATTCCTACAATGCATTTATTGGTGCATATAGAGTGCATTATGAAGAATACAAAAAGGTGAAACAAAAAGAAGACATTAAATTACCTTCTAAACAACTGATCCCAAATTCTATGCAACAGGCTTTTATTTCCAATCTTAGAAAGCTTCGCAATGAGAATGAATCAAAGAGTTTGTTGATTTCAGCCACAGGAACCGGCAAAACATATGCGTCTGCCTTTGCCTTACAAGACCAAAATCCAAAGAAAGCCCTATTTTTAGTGCATAGAGAACAAATCGCCAAACAAGCTCTTCAAAGCTATAGAAACGTCTTTGGAGATACAAAGACATTTGGACTTTTATCTGGAAACAGCAAAGATACTGATGTAGACTGCTTGTTCGCAACCATGCAAACGATGTCTAAAAAAGAAGTGTATTCAAGTTTTGCCCCTGATACATTCGATACCATCATCATTGATGAGGCACATCGCATTGGAGCTAAAAGCTATCAAGAAATCATGGACTACTTTAATCCAAAGTTTTGGCTAGGAATGAGCGCAAGCCCAGAAAGAACCGATGACTTTGATGTATATGCAGCCTTCGACCATAATATTGCCTATGAAATTCGTCTTCAACAAGCTCTAGAAGAAAACTTATTATGTCCATTCCACTATTTTGGCATTACCGACTTTTTAACAAACGGAAACGAAACCGATTTTACAGATTTCAACTACCTTACATCGAACCAAAGAGTCGACTACATTATCGAACAAACCAATTACTATGGATACAGTGGAGAAAGAGTCAAAGGACTCATGTTTTGCAGCTCCAAAAAAGAAGCGGCTGCCCTTAGTGAAAGATTAAATCTAAGAGGATATCGAACCATCGCTTTAAGTGGAGAGGATTCTCAAGAAAAAAGAGAAGATGCGATTGATCGCTTAGTATCCGATACAAGAAGTGACTATCTACAATACATTTTAACTGTAGATATTTTTAATGAAGGTGTCGACATTCCTGAAATCAATCAAGTTGTACTATTAAGACCCACACAATCGCCCATTGTCTTTGTCCAACAATTAGGTCGAGGCCTAAGAAAATCAAAAGACAAAGAATATGTTGTCATTCTAGACTTCATTGGAAACTACAAAAACAACTTCATGATTCCAATCGCCCTATCTGGAGATCGTTCTTACAACAAAGACAATATAAGACGATATGTTCTTGAGGGTGAAAGAATTATTCCAGGATCGAGTACGATTCACTTTGATGAAATCAGTAAGAAACAAATTTTTGCGTCGATTGACAAATTATCAGGTATTAAAACTTTTATTAAAGAAAGTTATAAAAATCTTAAATATAAACTGAATCGAACACCCCTTCTTATGGACTTTTTAAGCAACCATGAAGTTGATCCACTTGTGATTTTAAAAGAATATAAAACCTATTATAAACTTTTAGAAAGTATAGATGCCTCTAGTATAGAAAAGCCATTAAACGATAAAGAACTAACCGTGTTAGAATACTATTCTAGTATTATCGCAAATTCAAGACGACCTATTGAAGCCGAGTTATTAAATCAAATTATAAACTTGTATACAATAGAACCATTCGATTTACTGAATCAAATTAACTCGAAGTATAACACCCAATTTAATATGAATCATCTTAATTCTGCATTATCTAATATTACAGGAAATTTTATTAAAACCTCAGCAGAAAAAGATAAAAACACACTATTAAACTCCGTTATTCTACACAATGATGACAAGCTATCTATTTCTAATGATTTTAAGAACATCCTCACAAACACTCAATTCAAGGAATACATTCAAGATTTAATTGATGTATGTATTGAGAAAAATAAATCGCTTAGGAACAAAAAGAAAGACACATTTGGCTTTATCATGTATGAAAAGTATTCTCGAAGAGATGTATGTCAGCTGTTGAATCATATTAAAGACGATGCATCAACAATGTATGGAATGAAACAATTAAACAAAAATACATGTATATTCGTAACATATCATAAGGCAGATGGAATAAATGGAGCTGAATATTTGGATGGAAAGCCTAACTATTCTGATTCCTTCATGGATTCTCAAACATTTATGTGGAATTCTAAAATAGGGAACGGTCCTGAAAGTAAATATATGAAGGAATTCACATCAGGTGAAACAAAGAGATTATTCGTTAAAAAAAGTGATGGAGAAGGAACCGATTTCTACTACATGGGAACCTTTGAGATTGACAATATTAAAGGTACAACCAAGAAAAACAATAAGGGAGTTCTTCAACCCATTTGTGATGTTACTTTAAAAATGAATGAATCCATTCGAGAAGATATTTTCGATTATTTACAACAATAAAGGAGTGATTTTTTGAAAACAATACATGTAGTAGCCGCCATTATTAAAGATGGTAATAAAATATTCGCCACCCAAAGAGGCTATGGCGAATTCAAAGACGGATGGGAATTTCCAGGAGGAAAAGTAGAACCCAATGAAACAAGTAAACAAGCTATTGTTCGTGAAATTAAAGAAGAATTAGATACAACTATTCAAGTACAAGAATACTTTGATACAGTCGAATACGACTATCCAAACTTCCACCTATCCATGGACTGCTTCATTTGTACAATCCTTAAAGGAAACTTAACCCTATTAGAACATGAATCTGCCCAATGGCTATCTAAAGAAACATTAGATTCAGTAGACTGGCTACCTGCAGATTTAGGATTAATAGCTAAATTAAAGAAAATATTATAATCCCATACAACATTTTAAAGTATCAAAAAACGAGCATTTCATCTTTATATAAAGAACAAATGCTCATTTTTCTTTGATTTAACTGTCAAACAATTCATACAAATTTAGCTTCACAAGCTTTTGACATATAACCATCAAAAATACCCTATAATTCTCTAAGGTGTTTTAAATATACCATTATTTATTTTATATAGTTAGCTCTCATCACTGAAGTAACAAGATTCTTGAGAACAGATTTCTATTGAACCCTTTCTTACCAAGCTCTCAACGGAAAAAGATTAGTATTTCGATGTGAGTACATACAAAGAAATTGAAAACAAAAGAATCAGTATAACATTTTAATTCATGTTTAAACTGATTCTTTTTCATTTATTTAATTACATTTTTATTTGATACTTATTCCTTATAACTTAGAGTAAGCTTTAGCAATCTGCGCCCCTACTTTCGCATTATTATATACCAACGCAATATTAGCTTTTAAACTCTTTCCTTCGCTTTCTTCGACAATTTTAGCCAACAAGAACGGAGTTACATCTTTTCCTGTAATATGTCTTTCATTAGCTTCATTAATTGCCTTATCAATCAAATCATCAATATATTTTTTATCCATTGATGATTCTTCAGGAATTGGATTAGTGATTAGAACTGCACCATCTAATTTTAACTCTTCTTTAGTTTTAATCATCTTAGCTATTTCTTCAGGTGAATCTAATCTTAAGTTTAACTTATATTCACTTTCTCTTGTAAAAAATTGTGGTAAATAATCAGTTTGATATCCTACAACAGGTACACCTTTAGTCTCTAAATACTCTAATGTACGAGGTAAATCTAAAATTGATTTCGCCCCTGCACATATAACATTTACATTAGTTTTAGCCAACTCATCAAGATCAGCTGAGACATCCATAGCTTCTTCATAGCCACGATGCACACCACCAATTCCTCCTGTTACAAAGAATTTTATTCCAGCCATACTTGCACAAATCATTGTTGATGCGACAGTTGTTGCTCCCATTTCTTTAGTAGAAATAACTTTTGCTAAATCACGACGTGATACTTTTGCGACATTCTTGCTTGTAGCTAGCAAATATAAATCATCATCTGTTAATCCAATTTTGATTCGCCCATTTATAATTGCAATTGTTGCTGGCACAACACCATAGCTACGAATAATTTCTTCGCAATGTTTTGCCATTTCAACATTTTGTGGATATGGCATACCATGTGAAATAATAGTTGACTCCAAAGCTACTACTGGTAAATTACTATCTAGTGCTTCTTTTACTTCATCTTTAATATCTAAATACATTTTATTAATCCTCCATTATGTTCTTTATTAATTTATTCCAATACGAAACCATTTGTGCTGGGTGTAAAACGCCAAATTCAGTAATGATACCTTTAATGTCATTTGCAGGAGTAATATCGAAGAATTGATTAATTACTCTAACTTTATCAAAATCTTTAAAATCCTCATTACATACAAGTTCAAGCGGTGTTCTTCTTTCAAGCTGGATGTTATATCCATATTGAGTTCTTAAGTCTAATTTGTATAATTCACTAGCAAAATACACTGGAACCTTACAAGATCTTGCAAGACAAGCAATTTGCGCACTACCCATCTTATTAGCGACAGAACCATCTGTACTTAATGTATCTGCACCCATAATTATCAAATCTGCTGTTTTCATAAATTCAAATACTGAAGCATCAGATATAAAAGTAACATCAACACCAATTTCAGTTAAAACATTTACAGCATTTCTAGATTCTCTTAAAGGTCGAGATTCTGTGCATATTAATTTAAAATTTACCCCTTTATTTCTAGCTGCTTTAAATATTCCCATAAGTGTTGAACTGTAACTATGCATTAATACTGTATCGCCTTCTTTAATTAAATTCGAACCATAATCAGCGACTTTTTCTACTGCCACAAAAGACTGTTCAATTATATTTTCACAAACTTTTACTATTTGTTTTTTTAGTTCATCTAAATCTTTATCTTTATTCAAAAGGGAAAGAACAATATCACAACTATTATGAATCGTTGCCATTGTTGGTTTTAATCCAATCATTTGCTTAGCCACATCTTCTAAACGTGTTTTTAATGTGTCAAAATCATTTAAATCTTCTTGTTCAATAGCCAATTTAAAAGCCCATGCTGCAGATCTACCAAAAGGACTACCACCTTTTACGTTCATGTTTCTAATTTCTTCAATTACATGATCTGCACTTTTAAAATCAATATCTTTTACTCTTGTGTTCATCATTTTTATACATCCTTTTCATCAATTCCCATTACATAAGTTAATACAAATGTAACCAAGCCACCTACTAAACAGCCTAATAATAATCCACCAAAACCGACACCTAAATATACCGGGAATGTGTATAAACTAAATGCAACTGCCGCAACAGTTCCGGCTCCCGCTGCACCAGTGATAGCACCACCAATAGCACCACCAATACATACCGCAATAAAAGGCTTCTTATATTTTAAATTGACACCATACATAACTGGTTCAATGACATTACCTGAGAAGAATGAAGTTAAACTTAATGTTAATGCATTCTTTTTAATTTTCTTATCTTTTGCTTTTAAAGCAACTGCTAAACCTGCTGTAATCTGGCAGATTAAAGACGGAGCATGTGTCATAATGATAGTATCACGTCCATACATTGCAATATTTGGTGCACTTACCAATCCTAGAATAGCAATATGCATACCGAAGATGATTAAAATTTGCCAAGTACCACCAATAATTGCTCCAGCTAAAATTGGACTTAATTCATAGGTTGATCTAAATAAGTTAGCAAATAACTCACCACCCCAGACACCAATTGGTCCAATAACTACAATTAACAAAGGGATAGTAATTAAAGCACTTAAGAATGGTACGAAAATACTTCTCAAAGCATTTGGTAATATCTTTCTTAATATCTTTTCAAGTTTAGCAATCAAAAAAGCTGTTAATATAGCCGGAAGCACCGAACTACCATAATATACATTTGTAACTGGTAATCCTAAGAATGTTACACTCTCGAAATTACTAAACACATTTGAAAAGTTAGGATATACCAATAAGCCTACAACCATCAATACAATAGAGATATTAGCTCCAAAATATTTAGCAGCTGACCAACCAATAAAGATTGGGAAGAAACCATATAACACATCACCAGCAACGGTTAATAATTGAATAGTAGTATTTGTTTCTGATATACCTGCTAATACTAATAACTTAGCCAAAGCAGTAATAAATCCTGCTGCAAGCATTGCAGGAATAATAGGACTTACAATACCTGAAAGCAATGAAATCAACTTTTCTACTGGTTTAGCTTTCTTATTTGAAGTTTCTGTATTGTCTAAATTTTCTTCTATTTGCGTCTCATTAATTACAACCGAATCTCCAACCAGTTTACATGTTTCATCAAACACATCATCAACAATACCACCTAATACTACTTGATATTGTCCTCCAATAACAACAACTCGCATGACTTCATCAAGTTTTTCTAATTCATCCTTATTAACCTTAGATTCATCTTTTAAGCCTAGTCTTAGACGAGTCATGCAATGCGATACATCTTTAATATTGTCTTTTCCTCCAACATTTAAAATTATCGCTTCACTTAGTTTTCTGTAATCTTTCATTATTACACTCCTCTCTCTCTACAGAAAATATTATTTATCAGTCGCATCTTTAAGCATTGGTGATATATGTAGTGTTAAGTACGTTACTTCATTACTATTGATATCGTACTTTAAATTATTTTGAATAAAATCAGCAATTTTATTTGAATATTCCCATTCTTTTGAATACTCATTTTTAAATTTTCTGACATTTCAAATAATATATCGCTCTCTCTTTCCGTCCTATCATCACCAATCAAGCGGCCAAATAAACATTTTAAATGAATAATTAATCTACCATACTGATATGAATTCTTGTTCAAAGAATTAGATGTCAAATCGTCAATAAAATTTAAAGTAGCTTCTAAATCTTTCATGATACTTTTTTGCTCTGTTGTACTAAGATTTGATAATGCATTAATATAATGAAAGGCAATATAAGAAGCTTCCTGCTGATCAAAATCAGCATTTAAATAACGATTAATAGTGTTTATTGAATTCATCGCAGCTATAAATTCACTTGGATGAAACAATTTAATTTCATTTAATAATGGATTTTCAATTTTCCCTCCTTCTTTAATTGTTTTATATGAAAAATAAATGTGATCAACTAATGCTAGATATATAGCATCTTTAAATTTGGTATTTAAGTCTTGTTCTGCTTGTTTTATAACTAGTTCTACTACTTTAAACATGTTATAAGGTATTTTTTCAATAATGGCTTCTACATAATTTTGATTGTTATTTGACACAAACACTCTTTCGATTAATTCATTATCAATTCTTGCACCTAATATTCGATTACATTTGACTCCAATCGCTTTCCCCATAATAACCACTTCGTGTTTATTTTTGTCACTAGCCACGATTGCATTGTTATTAATCGTTTTAATATATCTGTAAATCAAAATGTTACTCCTTCATCTCTAAGATACAATCTCCATCATATACATAGCTTTTGTCATTACGATAATCCTTATCTATTTCTAGATTATTCAAGATAAATACATATACCTCAGCATCAATCCTTAAACGTTTAAATTCTTCCAAATTAATTTCAGCAAGCAGATCACCTTCACTGATTTCATCACCTTTTTTAAATTTACTCTCTATCACTCCGTTATTTAGAAGATTTGTATCAACCCCAATATGAACCATGATTTCTTCACCATTATGACCTTTTATACAAAATGCATGATTCGTAGGAAAAACACTCACAACAACTCCGTTTATAGGAGAATAAACTTTATCATCACTCATCTTAATGTAAAAACCATCACCTAATGTCTTTTGACTAAATAATTCATCTTTAGAACTCTTCAAATCCATTAAATATCCCTCAGAAGGTGCTAATATCTTTTTTTTATTACTTTTATTTTTTAGAAATTTAAACATAATGTTACTCCGCTCCTTTTTATACTCTCCTTTATCCAAGTATACGCAAAAAAGACCACGCTGAAAAAACCAACGTGGCCTAGTATTAACTCATTAAGTTAACGAACTAACCTCTACACCGAAAGCATAACAAATAATTTTATGATATGCAACTATAATTTTAATTATTTTAATATACTGGTAAAACAAAATAATCTTACCTATACATGAACAACTTCATTTGCACAATCTTTAAAGAAAACCAAACCCTATTAGAACATGAATCCGCCAAATGGCTATCTAAAGAAACTTTAGATTTAGTAGACTGGCTACCTGCAGATTTAGGATTAATAGCTAAATTAAAAGAAATATTATAATCCCATACAACATTTTATCAATACTAAAAGCATCTATTTTTACTTTATATAAAGTATACATTGAGATTTTCATGTAATCCAACTGTCAAATAATCAACAAATTTACAGGAATTAATAATGTTTTCACATTGAAGTTTTATAATTGGAATTGGCTACTGGATGTGGTTGGTGGTTACCTCTTGTTAAGGAGTTTTGAAGCCTTGAATCTTGAATTCCAGGTAAGTAGATCCTTCTATTTTTTACAGGAGGAAAGCTTATGTATATATATCTACATATTAATATTGCTATGTGCTTATTTGCCATAGTAGAAATACTAAAAGTAACATTGATGATTATAGAAAAATGCAAAAAGCACTAATCACCACCGACAATGGAAAAAGATTAGTGCTTCAGCATTAGTTTTATTTCAGAGTAACCACTGCTTTTCCAGTAGTCGTTCTCTATATGTATTATACAGATAAACCAAATGTAATTCCACAAGAAAAGCTAAAAATCCCATACAACATTTTATCAGTTCCAAAAATAATTATTTGTACTTTATATAAAGCATATACTCCAGTTTTCATACAATCCAACTGTCCAATAATTCATACAATCTTATTTCTATAATCAGTCCTATCCCTTTGCTTATCAAAGTACAAAAAATATACATATAAAAAATAAGCCTGAATCCAGGCCTATTTCTTATAAAATATATATTACATATCGAATCGTAAAAACAATAATTGAAATCAATACACCTATTTCCGCAAACACTTTGTAATCGTATTTACACTTTTTTGATGACATGTAAATAATTAAAATGCCACAAACAGGCCATGCATAACTAACCAAAGCTATTAAAGCACAAATGATTTTATTTTTATTTGAACTAGTTATCCAATTAATCCAAACACTTTGCAACTTCATCACCCGCTTTTACTATCTGATTTTCTGATTCCAATTTTATGTCTTTTCCTTCTGTCAAAAGAACCATTGTCACTGGATCGAAGCCACATTCTTTAATCACATCAGAATCTACTTCTACTATCACATCACCAGTTTTAACAACATCACCAGTTTTAACTAATACGTGGAACCCTTTGCCTTCCATTTGAACAGTATCAATACCTATATGTACTATGATTTCTGAAAAGCTAGTTTTAATACCAACCGCATGCCCAGTTGGAAAACAAGCTTCAATTGTTCCATCTGCCGGAGCAACTACCTTGTTTCCATCAAACATTACAGCATATCCTGTTCCGAGTGCACCACTCGCAAATGCTTCATCTTTCACTTGAGATAAAGGTATTAATTTTCCATCTACTGGAGCAACTAACTTTTTGCTCTTCTCCTTTTTAAATAAGTTCCACATATTACATTTCCTCCTATTTTAATTCTGGCCAATATTCTTTATTTGCCTCAATCATCTCATCTAAAATTGCCTTTGCCTGAGTAGATGATTTTACCGTCTTATTTAATGCAAAGCCTTGTAAAACCTTATCATAAGAGTTTTCAATAGCTCCTTCCACAAGACATTTTTCTGATGCATATTGTTGCTCAATTAACCCTTTATAGAACGTTGGGATATGTCCAACAGATACTTTCTCGATACCACTAGGAGAAACATAACATGGAATTTCTACCATAGCATCATCTGGAAGATCAGCAACTGCACCTTCATTCTTTACAATTAACAAGTAACGTCCACCGTTTTCTTTACATAAAGACTCAGCTAAATCTACAATGAATGTTCCATGAGCACCTACAACAAACATGTCATCCTCGTATTCACCTGTTTCTTTATAATGATTTATAGCATCAAATAATGTTTTTTCACGTCCATCCATTACTTCATTCGCACGAGTATACTCAGGATCTGCATCATCCACTACATCTTGACTCAATAAATAATATTGTAAGTAAGTATTAGGTAGATACTTAGGAAATCTTTCCATCATTAATTTTACATTACCATATGTATGTACCCAAGATGGTTCCCAATGTTGTTCATCTAACGCTGCATCCAAATATCCATGTGCAATTGCATGTTGTCTTAATTCTTCAAAACGACTTTCTCCATTCACCCAAACATCAGTAAACCAACCAAAATGATTCAATCCAAAATAGTATGGTTTAATTTCGTGTGGATCACATTTTAAAATATCCGCAAATGTATTCATAATAGCTACTGGCATGTCACAAATATTAATAATACGGGCATTCGGTCTCAACTTCTTCAAAGCTAGAGCTACGATAGCTGCAGGATTTGAATAATTTAAAATCCAATGTTTAGGATTTGCATATTTTTCAACATAATCTAAAATTTCAACCATAGGGTAAATTGTTCTTAGACCATAAGCTAATCCGCCACAACCACAAGTTTCCTGGCCAACAGCTCCATGTTTCAATGCAATTTTTTCATCCTTTTCACGCATTGCATATTTTCCTACACGAATTTGTGCAAAGATAAAATCTGAATCAGTAAATGCTTCCTTTGGATCTGTAGTCGTAATAAATTTACACTCAGGACAAGTAGTTTTTACAACCTCTCTTACAATAATTGCTACATCCTCTTGACGCTGTTCATCGATATCATACGCACGAATTTCCTTTACCGTAAAAGTATCCTTCTTTGATAAAATTGCCTTTACTACACCTGGAGTATATGTACTACCTCCACCAACGATTGTTATAATTTTAGCTTCCATTTTTTATACCTACCCTTCTAATGAAATATGATTTGCTTCCATATAATCTTCTAAAGCTTTTCTAAATTTATTTACATTTGTACCATAAATAATTTGTATCTCATTGCCACGCTTTACCAATCCTCTTGAGCCAGTTTCTTTTAAAGCTTCTTCATTAATTGTATCCATTGAATTTACAACAATTCTTAAACGTGTAAAACAGTTATCAATAGTATTCATATTACCAATTCCACCAACTGCTTCATAAATTTTTTTACCCAAATCATTTGATTGAGCGTTCAAAGATTCTTTTGATGCTGATTTTTTTGAATCATAATCTTTCTTTGTCATTAATTTAACATCTTCAGAATCATCACGACCTGGAATCTTAACATCAAACTTTAAAATAAACCATCTAAAAACTACAAAGTATACAACCAACTGAACCAAACCTAGTAAGATAAACCAAGGCCATCCAGTTTTTGCAACACCTGCCGGTACGTTATATAGTAATGTTTCAAAAATACCACCAGCAGTACAACAAGTAATCTTAAAGAAATATAATAAATAGAAGAAAATACCTGTTAACAATGAATGAATTAAAAATAGAATCGGTGAAACGAATAAGAATGAAAATTCAATTGGTTCTGTTATTGCAGCTAAGCAAGAACTAAGAATAGCTGGAATATAAATTGCTTTTGCTTTATTCTTCATAGATGGTTTTGCACAACTCAACATTGCTAAACCAGCACCAGTTAAGCCAAACAGTTTGCACAATGTAACATTGTTAAAGATAGTAACTAAAGATAATTTAGCAGTACCTGGATCACTCAATTGTGCTAAGGCAATAGCCCATGATCCCACATACTCTTTACCTGCTACTGTTGCTACACCACCTAAATCAGTATACCAAACAGCACTTCCTAATAAATGATGTAAACCTGTTGGGATTAATAATCTTTCTAAGAATCCAAATGTAAAGTATCCTACTCCACCAGATGTAGAAATAAAAGTTGCAACAGATGTAATCAAGTTTTGTACAGGAGGCCAGATATATACAAACAATATTGCTAATGCTAGCATAATTGGAATACTAATTAAGAATACAAATTTTGTACCACCATATACTGATAAAACCTCTCCCAAATCTTTATCACAATATTTGTTATATAATAGTCCAACAACTACACCAATTACGATTCCTAAGAATACGCCCATGTCAACAATTTGAAAACCCAACATCAAATTTTGACCATTTCCTACAGCTTCATCTAACAAATTCATTTGTGTTAAATATGCATTTTGAGCTGAGCAGAAAATAAACAAACATAAAAATGAAATTAATGCTGCATGCTCTTTTTTCTTTTTTGCTAAACCAAATGCAACACCAATCGCAAATATAGGTCCCAGGTTGTTAAAAACAGACATTAATCCACTGTATAAAACTTTAAATAGCACTTGAATAGGTTGTGCACCTAGGAATGGTAAAACACCAACGATTGCTGGATTTGTAATAAAATTACAAATAACTAAAATTAAACCTATAGCCGGTAAATATAACACCGGAACGACAATTGCTTTTGAAAAAGTCTGCATTGCCGTAACAAATTCGTCTTTCATTTTCTCTCTCCTTTTTAGAAAAAAAGACCAAACAATACGAATCCACCTAAAACTATTTTATTCGTACTATCTGGTCTTGCCTGGCCTTACCAGTAACAATCCTAATTCGTGATTTTATGAATATGAATCATCAAGTACCATAATTCTTTATCTGATAATTCATATTTAAATTCTTGTGAAATATAATCTTTAATTCGAATTACACAATTAAATATCTCTGGATATTTTTTAATCATTAAATAATATATATCTAAATCATTATCAATATCATCTTGGATTTCTTTTTTGAATACACGTTGCGCTAAAAACTTTAAATGCGTTGTTAAGCGTGTATAATCCATTGAATCTTGGTCAAAATGAGTATGAAGCGTATCCTGAATTAATTCAATACAACCATTAATCATTTGTAAAGTTTCTAACACAGACTGATCGTCATATGATTTTATACCATTTAATATATGTAAAGCAATATAGCCAGCTTCGTCTTCGGGCAAATTCACACCAATTTTTCTTCTAACAATTCCCAATCCAATTAAACTAATCTTATACTCTTCTTTATACAAAGTTTTTATTTCTGGAAGAACTAAATTGGGAAGCTCAATTTTATTCTCTAATCTTTCAATTGCAAAAACAATATGATCAGTTAAAGTAATAATAATTTGTGGCTTTAATTCCACCTTCAAACGTCTTGCTGCAATATCCATTATTTCTTGTGAAACCTTGAAATATTCAACAGGTGTTCGCATAAAAAATTGAAACATCGCATTATTTTCTCCACCTTGGTAATAATACTTCTTTTCTATCTTACCAGGATCTACTTCGTCCCCAATTTTTTTTGAAAACCTATACCCGAACCCGTTAAAATAAGATCTTCTTTGTTTTTTGAGATGGTGGCCACCGCATTGTTATTAAATATTTTAACAATTTTCATTTTAATCTCCTCCAACAAAAAAAGACCCACTACTAGCAATACTCAATCACTAGCTTATGGGGTCTTGCCTGATCTCAACTCAGTAACAATCCAAGTACACTTATATAATAATCAAAAAATCAGTTTTGTCAACACACTTTTTGTTTTATTTTCTGTCATTTGTAAATGGTTACATCAATGAATACTTTGATTTTTAAAAGTTAACTCAAAAGAAATATTATAATCCCAAACAACATTTATTAGTTCTAATAACAGTCATTTAAGTTTTATATAAAGTATATATTAAGACTTTCATGTAATCCAACTGTCAAATAAATCCCAATATAATCAAAATACCATACAACATTTTATCTATGTTAAAAATATCTATTTACACTTTACTTAAAGTAAATATTGAGCTTTTCATATCATCCAACTGACAAAAAAAGAATAATTCAAACGAACTATCCTTTCTTTGGTTGAATCCAATACATACTTTCTGCGACACGAACCTTCAAACCATCCATTATCATTTCTTTCTGCTGAAAGTTAGCCAAAACATTCAAGCGATTCCAGAAAGTTCTTTCGCAAGTGGATTTTCCATCAATAAAACATTCCATTTTGCGTCTCCCTCGACGTTTATCATAGAATATTCTGAATCCGCTTACAAGTCTTGACTTTATTTATTTTTATGATTCGTTATTTTACTGAAATAACTGTGTATCCCGCATTTGTCACGGCATCACTCAACATCTGATCTGTGACATTCTCCGTGCAGTTTAATGTAGCTGTTTTTTCATCTAAACTAACCACTACATCACTTACACCTTCTACTTTACTTAAAGCATCCTTTACATGTGCCACACAATGCATGCACATCATACCATCTACTGTTACTACTTTTTTCATTTTCTTTTCCTCCTTATATTCAACGGGAATATAACCCGCATCTTCAACTGCTTGTTTTAAAGCCACCTTATTTACTTGTTGCACATAGTCAATATCGGCCTTACCCAAATTATAATCCACACGAACTTCTTTTACATTTGGAACCTTCTTTAAAGCATCCTCTACTAACCATGCACAATGTCCACAAGACATACCATCAATATGCATTGTGTATGTTTCTATTTCTTCACTTTGAATGCTAGGCTTAAAATAACGAAGTCGCAATGCGTTTGTGACAACACAAACACTACTCAAAGACATACATGCAGAACCAATCATTGGTGATAATCGAAGTCCAAATGCCGGATACAATAGGCCTGCCGCAACTGGAATTCCTAGAATGTTATAGAAGAAAGCCCAGAATAAATTCATCTTGATATTCTTGATGACGTCATTTGATAAATCGATTGCCGTCACTACATCCAATAAAGAGCTTTTCATCAAAATCACATCCGCACTATCCAAGGCAATATCGGTTCCAGCACCAATCGCTACTCCAATATCTGCACGCATTAATGCAGGCGCATCATTGATACCATCACCCACCATCATAACCTTCTTACCTTGTTCTTGAAGTTTACGAATTACACTCTCCTTATCTTGTGGCAACACATCACTAATCACTTCATCCACACTTAAAGATTTACCAATCGCATTCGCTGTTTTTTGATTGTCTCCAGTCAACATAACCACATGCATATTCTTCTTTTTAAATTGTTCTAATGCAACCTGACTCGTACTACGAATGGTATCCGCCACACTAATTAAACCGATCACATTTTGATCTTCCACAAAAATCAATGGAGTTTGACCTAAACTTGCATAAGCATCTAAGTCTGATAAAACATTTTGATTTATTTGAATATTTTTCTCTTCTAATAACCTTTTATTTCCTGCCAAATACACATGTCCATTTAGCTTAGCCTGAATACCACGACCCGAAATGTTTGTGAAATTTTCTGGTTGTTGAAGATTTATATTTTTATCTTTCGCATACTCCACAATGGCCTGTCCCAAAGGATGTAAAGAACCACTCTCTAAGCTTGCCGCCATTGAAATAAAGTCATTCATACTAATATTTGTATATACCTTAATACCTTGAACACTTGGCTTTCCTGAAGTAATCGTACCCGTCTTATCCAATACAATCGTATCAATCGAATGTAGCTGTTCTAATATGGCAGCCGACTTAATTAAAATCCCATTTTCCGCAGCCTTACCCGTACCTACCATAATCGCAACTGGCGTAGCTAAACCTAAGGCACAAGGACAAGAAATTACGAGTACACTAATCGCATTGGATAACGCAAATTGAATTGTTTGACCACTTATTAACCATGCGACAAATGTAATCAATGCGATGACAATCACAACAGGAACAAACACTCCACTCACTTTATCTGCCAAACGAGCAATAGGGGCCTTTGAATTACCTGCATCATCGACTAGCTGAATGATCTTAGCCAAAGTTGTATCTTCACCTACTTTTTCAGCTTCAAACTGAAAAGTACCATTCTCATTCATAGTAGCTGAAATGACTGAATCCCCTACATTCTTTTCTACCGGAAGACTCTCACCCGTAATCGCCGACTGATCCACATAACCTGTACCCGAAATGACTTTACCATCTACCGGAATTCTTTGTCCCGGACGAATCACAACTATATCATGAATTCGAATACTTTCACTCGATACAACAATTTCTTTACCATCCCTTAAGATCGTCGCATTTTTTGGCGCTAAGTCTACCAACTTATCTAAGGCATCACTCGTTTTCGCCTTGGATCTAGACTCCAAATACTTTCCAACACTAACCAAAGTCACAATTGTTGCGGCCGACTCAAAGTATAAAGAATGCATAGCCATATGGGCCATTTCTATATTCTGCACGCCAAAATAATAGGCCATCTGATAAATACCGACTAAGCCATACACAAAGCTTGCACCTGAACCCATCGCAACTAAAGAATCCATATTGGCCGACTTTTTAATTAAAGCCTTAAAACCTGTAATAAAGAAATGTCTTTGAATAAACAATATAAATAGACATAGAATCAGCTGTGTTAAGGCTGAAACCATCATCCATTCCATACCCTCTAAAATAGGAAGGCCCACCATAGGACCCATCGCAATCAGAAGTAAAGGAATCAACAAAACTAAACTCAAAATCAATCTTTGTTTAGCACTTCTTTGATCCGATTCCACTCGATTTTGCCGATCCTGCCATTCTTTACGAACCTCTGTCTTTTGACCATGCACACTAGCTCCATAGCCAATCTGTTTTACAGCTTCACAAATCATTTGTTCATTCACCTTATCTTGATCAAATTCAACCTTCATTGAATTCGATAATAAAGAGACATCACAATGACTCACACCATCTAACTTACTCACAACACGAGTTACATTAGCCTGACAAGCCGCACATGTCATGCCTGTCACATCAAATTTTTCTTCCATTAAAACCACCTACTTTAACTTCTTTACTAAATCCATAACCTCACTCATGATTTCTGTATTTCCATTTTGCACATCCTCAACAACACAAGTATTTAAGTGTTCCTGCAAAACAATGTATCCAAATGCCTGCAAAGCACTCTCTACAGCCGCTACCTGCACTAAGATGTCGCCACAATAACGATTCTCCTTCAACATATTTTCAATTCCATTTAATTGTCCTACCATACGATGAAGACGATTCGTCAATTGTTTGATTTCTTTCTCATCTCTAGGCTTATGCTTTTTATGACAACACTCACTCATTAATCTCACCTCGATATAATGATATACCCCATATAGGTATATTTCAAGTGATATGATTTGTGGCATAATAAAAGAAAGGAAAATACTCTATGAAATATAATTATTACGTGTACCTGCCAAGAATTGGAACCATTCTTGTCATGTTTTTAACGTGCAGTGCACTCTTCTCAAAAGAAATCTTTTTTAATATCATATACCTTGTTTTTGTCGTGCTCTTTAGCCAAATTCTATTTATATATGAAAAAAGACTATTAAAAAACAATGAACCACAATACGAAAAAATCAGTTTTCGCGATTCATTGTTGATGTATCCCATTCTATTAAAAATTGAACTATTCCTATTTGCGATTGTCAGCCTATTTAGTATATTGATCCTTCTATGCATCAATAAAACCATTATGGCACTAATCACATTTGGAGTTATCACAATTATTATTTCACTCTATTTCAATATGCGAAGACACTAATAAACTTCATTAAAGAGTAAGACAGTTCTGATTTTATCGTCTTACTCTCCTTTTTATTTTTTGAATAATTATAAACATTTTTTATCTATACTTCTCTAAGTTGCTTTAAATATATCATTGCTCACTTTACTTGGTTTATCTCCAACTGGACTCATGCCGTGCCCGGCACACATTAAAAGCGAACCCTACCATTATTAAGATAGTGATTCGCTCGTTTGATCTGCTTTTTCTGTTTGCCGCAACATGCGATATCCAACCCCCACATGCGTCTGAATATATTTAGGATTTGAAGTGTCTGGCTCAATCTTTTTACGCAATGTAGCCATAAACACACGAAGACTTGGAGTCTCTGTACCCTGAACGCTTCCCCACACTTCTTGCATGATATAATTATGTGTTAAAACCTTATCGGTATTTTTAGCTAAAACGCACAACAATTTATATTCAATCGGTGTTAAATGGATTTCATGCCCATTCTCATATACACAACCCTGCGCATAGTTGATTGTCAAATTTCCATTTTCATATACACTCTCATTTACACTTTTCGTCTGGCTATTATTCAATCTTCGAATCGTTACACGAAGTCTAGCCAACAATTCATCCACTGAAAATGGTTTTGTCAAATAATCATCGGCCCCTAAATCTAAAGCTTTCACTTTATCTTGATCTTCACTTCTTGCCGAAACCACAATAATTGGAATATTTGACCAAGAACGAACCTTCTTTATAACTTCCAAACCATCCATATCCGGTAAACCTAAGTCTAGAAGCATAATGTCAGGATTATAAGAAAGCACATTCATGATTCCTTGCTTCGCTGTTTTTGCCAGACGAAACTGATAATTTTCCATCTCTAGAGTTGTCGTAATCAAATTCCCAACCGCAATATCATCTTCAATTACTAAGATTTGAACTTTATTCATACAACTTTACCTCCACTGCATCCAATACAAACTTAAAACAAGCTCCATGAGGCGTTACATTCTCAACCCAAATCGTACCACCATGCGATTGAATAATTGACTTACACAAAGATAGACCTAGACCCATGCCACGTCTTGTATCTCCACCTCGATTGTTTTCCGTATAGAACATCTCAAACAATTGATCTGGATGTAAAACACCATTTCCATCATCTTGAACTTCAATTAAAATTTTATCCTCAACCCGCCTAGCATTCAAAGTAATATTTGAATTTTCAGGCGTATATTTGATCGCATTATTTATTAAATTCACTAAAACCTGAATAATCAAGCGTGCATCCATATTAGCCATCAATAAATCATCCTCTAAATGCATAGAAATATTATGTTTGCGTTTATTACGACCCAAATGATGAATGGCCTCTCTAAAAATATCCTCAATCATTTCTGGTTGTAAATTCAACTGCATCGTACCATTTTCAATTCTCGTTATAAACAATAAGTTTTCCACCAAATCATACAACCACATCGCATCATTATAAATATCTTGATACAATTCCTTCTTCTTTTCTTGTGAGAACGCATTCTCGTTTTCCAACAATAAACCGGCATTACCTGAAATACTAGTCAGTGGCGTTCTTAAATCATGCGAAATCATACGTAATAAATCGGCTCGCAACGCCTCTTGTTTGGCTTGCTGCTCAATCTTTAGATTTTCTAAACGAATCATTTCCTTCTCTAAAGCCATACCACACTCGTCCAATATCGCAAGCCACAAATTTTTTTCAAAAGAATCTATCTTATCTTTTAATACAATTCCAACCACACCTAATACTTCGTGCGTTCCATTAATAGGCAAATATAAACACATCGAATCCGAATGATAACTCGTTGTCTTTCCAGCCTCATGCCTATTTTTATAAACCCAAGCCACAATATCCGTTTCTACAGGACACTGTCCTAATAGAATAGGCTCATCATTATGTGGATACAACACTAAATCCGTATCCAATAATTTATGCAGCTGTTTTAACATCGAAGCATAGATTGCATTCATATCATTCGCCTTTTGAAGCATCTGGCTCATCTCCAATAAGACTTGCGTACGATACACTTGTTTGGCATTTTCGAAAGATTGTTTCTTTAATCTTGTCATTAATGAACTAGATGACATGGCCACCACAAACATAACAATGTATGTCGTAATATAGCTTGGATCACTCAGCAAAGAAAAGTAGGGATATGTAAAGAAAAAGTTAAAGCATAACACTGAAAATAAAGACGCCAATAAACTATAGATATATCCACTTGTCCAAATGGATACAAATACAATGCCCAAGATATAGATCATAATAGGCGTTGTAATCAAGAATTGAAAGTGCATAAATCCCTTGCCAATAAGCGTACAAAGAAAAAGAATCCCCATCATTTTTAATGTATCTTTCAATGAAAAACTCAAAAGATTAAAATTAAAATGAAACATGCGACGATAATCCTGCGGATAATTCACAGAATATACATCAATATCTTTCAACTTAAACAATGCTTGTTTCGCCAAATTCTTTTCTAAAACAACACAATCCACCTGAGAAACACCCACATATTCCACAAGCTGAGGCAATACATCCTGTCCATAAAGAATCGTTACTTTTGCCCCTTTACTCTCCGCATACTTAATATTTTCACGTAAACAACTCTTTGATGCCGCACTTATCCCCTCATATTTTGGAGTTTGCACAAAAATAGCACTCAATACTGCATGATTGCTTTTTGCAATTTGAGCTCCCTTATCAATAACTCTAGAATTATATTTAGAAGCCGATAAACATATTAATACATTCGCCATAAAATTAGTATAACACAAGCCCACAAAGAATCATCAAGAATCGTCCATCTTAACATTGTCTTAACATAGTGTTAAAATACTTTATGTAATCTTAATACAGACTAGTGTAGAATGTTTTAAGATATTAGGATAGGTGGTTTTATGTTTAAAAAACGTATGAAACGCATTACCCCAGGACAAATGATTATCCTCAGTTTTGCGACTATGATATTTATCGGTGCCTGCCTGCTTATGCTTCCATTTTCCACAAACGATGGTAAGGGCGCACCCTTTTTAGATGCATTATTCACTTCAACCAGTGCCTCCTGCGTAACCGGACTGATTATGCATGACACAGCACAATATTGGTCCCCCTTTGGACAACTCATTATCTTGATTCTGATTCAAATTGGAGGTATGGGCGTCATTACGATGGCCATTCTACTCTTTGTTCTTGGAGGCAAGAAAATTGGTTTTAAACAAAGATATTTTATGCAACAATCTATTTCTGCCCCAAAACTAGGGGGTATTATCCGAAACACAAAATGGATTCTAAAAGCTACAATATGTGTCGAAGCACTAGGTACCATCTTATTAGGCATACGCTTCTTACCGCGTTTTGGACTTGTCAAAGGCCTATGGTATTCCATATTCCATTCCATCTCAGCCTTTTGTAACGCAGGCTTTGATCTAATGGGTACAAACCAAGCCTACTCATCTTTAACAGGATATGCCGGCGATATTTTAGTATCCAACGTCATTGCAGCACTAATCGTACTTGGTGGTTTAGGCTTCTTTGTCTGGAAAGATGTTGTTGAATACAAACATCATTTACATAAATATTCACTACAATCCAAAGTTGTATTATTTACTACTGCAACATTGTTGATCATCAGTACACTCTATTTCTTTATCAATGACTTTAGCCATTGGAATATGCGTCTAGCCGATCAAATCAACGTTTCCATTTTCCAAGCCGTATCCCCAAGAACAGCCGGATTTAATACGATTGATTTAAACAAAATGAATCAAAGCAGCATTTTCTTTATGACATTATTAATGTTAATAGGAGGAAGTCCACAAGGTACGGCCGGAGGATTTAAAACAACAACACTAGCCGTATTGATTCTAAGTATTCGTGCTGTATTCAATCATAAACAAAACCCTCAATGTTTTGGAAGACGCATTTCCATGGACACATTAAACAATGCGACTGCCCTATTTATGTTGTTTATGGTATTATTCTTTACAGGAGCTTTTCTTATTTCAGCCTTCGATCAATTACCCATTCTTGATGCCCTATTTGAAGCGGCCTCTGCCATTGGTACAGTCGGATTAACATTAGGAATCACACCTACATTATCAAGTGCATCACATTGTATTTTAATTTTCTTGATGTTCTTTGGAAGAATTGGAGGCTTAACTTTACTTTTAGCTATTTCTAAACATCAAGTTGTCGCAAACGCAAATTTACCACAAGAAAATATCACAATTGGATAACAGGAGGAACATATGAAATCAGTATTAATTATTGGTATGGGACGTTTTGGACGTCACATGGCACAAAAACTATATGATTTAGGACATGACGTTTTGGCCATTGATAAAAATGAAGAAAAAATCAACAAAGTCCTTTCTTATGTCACAAACGCACAAATCGGAGATTCTACCGACGAAAGCTTTATTGACTCACTAGGCGTATCGAACTTTGATCTTTGCGTTGTAGCCATTGGAGATGACTTTCAAAGTTCACTCGAAACAACAGCCCTATTAAAAGATCACGGATCAAAACTTGTTGTCGCAAGAGCCGTGCGCGATGTACACGCTAAATTCTTATTGCGCAATGGAGCCGATGAAGTTGTATATCCTGAAAAACAAATTGGTAACTGGGCCGCCGTACGTTTTTCAAGCGAAAACATCTTTGACTACGTACAACTTACTCCAGAATATTCCATTTATGAAATTGCCGTACCAACCGCTTGGATTGGAAAAACCATGTTAGAACTCGATATTCGTAGAAAATACCATATCAACATTCTAGCTACAAAAATCAATGGAATTCTAGACCCACTTCCTAGTGCTGAACATACTTTCCAGGAATCTGAAAACATTCTTATTCTTGCGCAAAATTCAGACGTACAAAAATTCCTTCGTTTTTAATGAAATCTTAACATGACGCCTCATTCTTTAACACCGTTTAAACATTTAAAATTCTACAATAAAGGTGTAAGAAAGAGGCGATTATTTATGTTAGAAATTTTATCAATAGGATCCGTAATCTACATTTCTTTCTTAGTCCCACGACTTTTAAATCACATTTTAAACATCACTCGCCATTAATGTATGCCACGAGCATACCAATTATCCCCATTTTTAAGTTATAAATATACTTAAGAAAGGGGATTTTTTTTATGAAAACATGGAAACTAGTCAGTGGAATCATTTCCATTGTATTAAGTGTATTTGTCGTATTCCAAAGTATGATAGCAGGCCTTGCCAACGCCCTAGAAGAAAGTGGACAAGTAAGTGGAAGTGCAGGACTTGTTGTTAGTATATGCATGCTTTGTGGAGGAATTGTATCGATTGTATCTAGAAAGAACAATTCAAAAGGAACCAACATTGCACTTATTATTCTATTTGGTTTAGCTACATTAACAGGCTTTGTACTTGCAGGAAACTATTCAGACCTATATATTTGGTCAGCATGGTGCTTGATCAACGCAGTACTTGCAATCATTTCATTAAGAAAAGGTATCAGAAATTAAAACTGATACCTTTTAAAAAACCTTTACTTATCAAGTAAATGGATATTTTTACACATTTTTCTGTAGTTTTAGACACATGTTTAACACATTTTTTCTGAAGCATCAAAAAAAGACAGCAATTAAGCTGCCTATCTTACCATATCACGAGTAATGTCTTTTAAGCTTTTAGCCCCACACATCTCCATAGTATCTTGAAGTTCACTGCCAAGTTTATCCACTAAGACTTGAATGCCTTCTTCTTTTGCTCCATAAATCGCATTCACAAATGGACGAGCTACAATAACGGCATCCGCACCTAATGCCAAAGCCTTAAAAATATCGACACCATTACGAAGTCCACCATCCACAAAGATTTTCATACTGCCATCTACAGCTTTTACAATCTCTTCGAGTACTTCAGCCGTTGCAGGTGTCTGATCTTGAACTCGACCACCATGATTCGAAACCACAATTGCACTAGCTCCTGCTTCTTTTGCCTTTAAAGCTCCCTTCACACTCATAACACCCTTCACAATAAATGGTACTGGTGTATTTGAAATGATTGCCTTTAATTGTTCTGTATTCATTCTTCCTGCAGGAGGCTGACACCCCTTTAAGAAAGGAAGTCCAGCTGCATCTACATCCATAGCTACCGCAAAGGCATTACTGTTTAAAGCTAAATTTAGCTTTTCCAAATAAGTCTCTAAACTCCAAGGTTTAACGGTTGGAATACCATACCCATTATTCTCTTTAATAATTCGTGTCGCATTTTCCATTATACTAGGATCTTTTCCATCTCCTGTAAACGCACAAATACCAGCATCCATACAACCTCGAACTAAAATATCATTGTATCCATTATCATCATATGCATCTGAATAGTGCATGGCTACAGCTCCTACAGGACCTGCAAAAATCGGATATTTAAATGTATGACCAAATAGTTCTAATTCTGTACTTACTGGCTCATTATCTGTAATTGTATCCATATTCACACGAATGTTTTTCCAAGCATCATAGTTACGCATCGCAACATCCCCAATTCCTTTAGCACCAGGACCCGGAATCGTATTTCGACATGCCCTTCCATCACATACAGGACAAGACTTACATAATTTTGTCCCCATCACTTCACGACTTTTTTCCATCAATTCCATATAATTCATAATCATTCCTCCATTACATTCGCTATAACTAAACCTAATATTCCAGCTACCAGTTTCACAACCACAAACCAAGTCACACTTGCAGGATTGACTGAGGCAATAAAACCGAGTTGTCCACCAAACACAAATGCCCCACTCAAAGAAAAGGCAGCATTTAAAATCTTACCCTTCCTGTTCATTTTACTAAATAATGGTAACATCGCAATACTTGTTCCAAAAGATAAGATAATTCCCATCACTGAATATTTATCAATATTTAGTATTTGACCTACTCTTTCAATCTGATTCGAAAACTTTCTTAATATAATTTCACAAAACACCAAAGAACCACAAACAATAATACTCATTTGAAATACAATGCGCAAAGCTTCATTGATCAATGTCGCATTTGTGAAGTTCATGTTGAAAAAGAAAGTCAAACAAACTAGAAAAAAGAAGATGTATCCTACGAATTGTACAAGCTTAGAAAATAATGTCAATACGACAATCAACGTTTGAAAAGAAATAAAGAATAGTCCTATCAAAATAGCACAAATAAGAATTACGGGTAAAAACACAATCAAAAAATGATCAATACGCAATAAAAAGCCACAACCAATAAGAATAGGTAATAAACCTAAAATACCATACACAACTCCTTTTAAATAGTGATTCAAATCATCTTTATCCAGTTCCTTTAAAAAGATTGGCAATTGAAAACTAATTAAGCATCCTAAAGTGGACGTTAATAATACACCGCAAAAGATAAGCACACTTTCAGAATGTGTCATAGACTCTATAATGGAATAACCTCCAAGATCTGGCGCCAACAAACTCGAAATAATCATTTCTTTATTTTTGAAAAGAGTGGCATGACCATTTAAAAACGCAATCGCTATACAATAAAAGCCCCCAACGCTCATCATAAAATCACCCATCGTGATAATGCCTCGATCAAAAGAAGTGGCTAGTCCAAGTCGATTCTTAAACATCTTGTCAAGTAAGCCTAAAGCAGCAAAGCATAATAAAATAAAAATAATCGGATTCATGCATTCATTCTATTATAAGAAAGAAAAAAAGTCGAAGAAATTTTCTTCGACTAATGTGCGTTACTTGCCGCAACTTTTACTCTAGACCACAAATCCGCAATGATCTTACGTGTAGTTTCATCATATTGGAATACTTCATCTTTATCGTAACCAGCACGAGGTGTATATGCGTTGATACCATCATAATCTCCGCCTTTACCACCAAGTTCTTCCGTAACTTCTTTATTTGGTGAAGTATATCCAACATAACTCGAATTATCCATAGCTGCATCATAGCTTGTAATATAACGAATAAACTCATTCGCAAGCTTAGGATTCTTCGCATTCTTAGGAATAACCATCGCATCTGACCATAAGTTTGTTCCACTCTTTGGCATATAGAATCCCATATTTTCATTTTCTGACATGACATAAGCTGCATCTCCAGAATAAATAAGTCCTAAAGCCTTTCTAGCTTGTGCCATATTATCAATAATTTCATCTGTTACAATTTCTGGATCCATTGTCTGAACACATTGAATCAACCAGTTATATGCTGCATTTAATTCATCTTGACTTGTCGTATTCATTGAATAACCAAGAGCTTTTAATGCCATCATAAATGAATCTCTTTCTGAATCATATAGATAGATATCTCCCTTAAATTTCTGATCTAAGAAAATATCCCATCCATCTTTTTCCAAATCTTCTTCAGATACTTTTGTCTTATCGTATACGATACCAACAGTACCCCAGAAATAAGGAATTGAATATTCATTCTTTGGATCATACGGAAGACCTTTGATCGCATCCACCAATTCACCTAAACATTCTTTGCGAGTTTCTGGCTCTAATTTTTGAAGCATTTTTTCCTGCATCATTCTTTGAATCATATAATCACTTGGAACCAATACATCATACGCATCGCCATTGGCAACCTTAATATACATCTGTTCGTTTGAATCAAAGTTATCCATGATAACCTTAGCTCCCGTTAACTCTTCAAAACCTGAAATGATATTTTCACCTGTATATTCACCCCAGTTATATACATGTAAAGTTTGTCCTGCATAAGGCTGACTACCAGCTGATTTATTCAAGCCAAATAAAGAGGCCACTAAACCAACTACCACAACACCTGCAACAGCCCATTTCCAAGGTTTATTTTGTTTTGAAGGACTTGTCTTTTTACGAATCATTGGCAAGATATTCACGATTGTTAGAGTGATTGTGATCAGCAATACAACCAATGTACTAATCGCATTTACACTTGGATTAATACGCTTAGACATTGTATACACCATAATACTCAAATTCTTTACACCTTGACCCGTCACGAAATATGAAATAACAAAATCATCAAATGACATTGTGAACGCAATCAAAGCACCCGAAACAATACCCGGCATAATTTGAGGTACAATAACTTTCACCAAAGCTTGCCAAGGCGTAGCGCCTAAATCCATTGCAGCATCGGCCAAGTTTGGATCTAATGATTTGATCTTAGGCATAATACTCAAAATAACATATGGAATACAGAAAGCAATATGTGCTAATAATAATGTCACAAATCCCTTTTCAATTTGGAAAGTAATAAATAGAAGCATCAATCCAATGGCAGTAACAATTTCAGGGTTCATGATTGGAAAATCATTGACCTGACTGACAAAAGCACGCAATACTTTCTTTGACTTTGATAAACCAATCGCCGTAATCGTACCAATGATCGTAGAAATAATTGTCGCCAATAAGGCAATAATAATTGTGACATACAAAGATTCCATCATACCGTGGTTTTTAAGCATAGCCTCATACCAACATAATGAGAACCCTGTAAAGTGTGTTAACGATTTTGAACTATTGAAGGAAAAAATAATCATGAATAATATTGGTGCATAAAAGAACACCAATAATAAAGCCATGCCTACTTTACCTAATACTCTCTTATCTTTCGACATGCCTATTTTTCCTCCTTATTACGCTCTTCCAATTTCCTTACAAGCATCATTAGAAGCATCATGATCATAGCCATGATCATTGAGATAGCTGAACCAAAGTTCCATTCTCCTACAGTAATGAACTGATTTTCAATGACGTTACCAATCAAGAAGAATTGTCCTCCACCCAATAATTTAGGAATGAAGAATGAACTTACGGCAGGTAAGAACACTAATGTGATACCTGAAACTACGCCCGGTAATGAAAGTGGGAAAATAACCTTCCAGAACGTCTGGAATTTATTAGCGCCCAAATCCTGAGCCGCCTCTAATAAAGATTTATCCATCTTCGTTAAAGCCGTGTTGATCTGCAGAATCATAAATGGCAAGAAGTTATACACCATACCAATCAATACAGCAGCTTCTGTATATAAAAGT
Source organism: Holdemanella sp. MSK.7.32 (assembly GCF_024460475.1). Classification (GTDB taxonomy): domain Bacteria; phylum Bacillota_I; class Bacilli_A; order Erysipelotrichales; family Erysipelotrichaceae; genus Holdemanella. Next base: position 32,388 of record NZ_JANFYN010000012.1, read on the forward strand.
TCTGTATGAATTCCAAACAAGCCTAAAAAGCTACTAATAATTCCATCACTTGATAAAATACCAATCCATGCATATGTTCTTACAAGCATGTTGATCCATGTAGGAAGAGTAATCGCAAGAACTAAGATTTGTTGAACTTTAGGACTATTCTTAGAAATAAAGTATGCGATTGGATATCCGATCAACAAACAAATAATGGTTGTCTTAATGGCAATCCATAAAGAACGCCATAAAATCAACAAGAAATCTTTGTCTGTAAAGAAACGAACATAGTTATCTAATGTAAGCTTAAAGTGCACAATACTGTTGCCTTGCTGAATGATTGAATAAAACGCAATCAGCAACATCGGAAGCAACAACATGATGCAAGCCCACACAATATAAGGGATTGCTAATTGTTGAAATTTTTTCATTTTCTAGAATCCCATTTTCTCCATAACATGGATATCTTCCGCAAAGAAAGTAAGTCCGACCTCTTTTCCTTCCTCTACATAATCCGTTGTATGAATCTTGAATTCACGACCCGTCGTCCAGAAAGTTACCTTATAGACACCTTCCTTAATTGTTTCAGGATCAAAATCATAATCTACATCTAGATCTACTGTTTCATTTTCGTCATCCAACTTCCAGCCCTGTGCATTTGCCCAAGTCTTCAAGTCTGTATCAATAGCCATGGATTCCTTGATTTCATCCACTGTTTTAAAGAAGTTAAACGCAGAAACGGCTTCATTGGCCTTCTTATTTTCAACAACTCTTTGATCTACGACCCAAATCTTACGGGTAATTGAAGTTTTATTATTTGTTGAGAAAGTAACAGTATATTCTCCTACTTCCTGTTTTAAATCTGTATCAATATCATGAATTGAAATAAACTCATCTGTTTCAGGATTCCAAGCCTGTGCATCGGCACGCGCAATGATTTCTTTATCATCAATATCCTTCATATCTTCTAAGTCTAGATAGAAGTCGTTGGCAGAAATCTTTTCTTTTCCATCTTCGCTTGTGATCGCATAGTTCTTGTTTACGTGCATATTTACCGTGACATGCGTACCAGGAACAGTTTCCACCATGATTTCATAGTGAACACCCTTAAATAATACGCTCTCAACTTCACCAGTCATCTTGCCATCCTTCACATCCACAATATCAATATCTTCTGGGCGAATTACGACATCCACTGGTTCATTTTCTTTATATCCTACATCGACACAGTCAAATGTAATATCATCAAAACGTACTTTCTTATCGCAAACCATACGTGCTGGAATAATATTACTTTCCCCAATGAACTTCGCAACATATTGATTGACTGGTTCATTATAAATGTCTTCTGGACTACCAACCTGCTGAATCTCGCCATCCTTCATGATAACAATCTTATCTGACATTGTTAGTGCTTCTTCCTGATCATGCGTAACGAAGATAAATGTGATTCCTACTTCTTGTTGAATCTTCTTTAATTCATACTGCATTTCTTTACGAAGCTTTAAATCCAACGCACTCAAAGGTTCATCCAACAATAATACGCTTGGCTCATTAACTAAGGCACGCGCAATCGCAACACGCTGCTGCTGACCACCAGATAGTAAAGTAACATCTTTATTTTCAAATCCTTCAAGACCAATCAACTTCAACATTTTCATGACCTTTTGATCAATAACGTCCTTACTCATCTTTTTAATTTTCAATCCAAACGCAATATTGTCATACACATTCATATGAGGGAATAGTGCATATTTTTGGAAAACCGTATTCAACTCACGCTTATAGGCTGGCACTTCACAAATATCTTCTCCATTTAAGATGACTTGTCCTTCGCTAGGTTCTAAAAAACCACCTAAAATACGTAATAAAGTTGTTTTTCCACAACCACTAGGCCCTAATAGTGTGACAAACTCATTTTCATATATATCTAAATCAATACCCTTTAACACAACTTGACCATCAAATTCTTTTACGATGTGGCGAAATTGAATTAATTTATTCTTTTCCTGTTCCATGTATGTTCTCTCCTTGTCAATTAAAATACAGGCGGTGTAGATACCCATAATACTTTGGCATCCACACTCGATACGTTTTCTAAATAATGCCCTTCCTTACCTGTAATATAGAAGGTTTCTTTTGATTTAACTTTTAACCTTTTATTACCAACAACTAAAACAACACTGCCCTTTAAAATATAGCCAAATTCCTCTCCCTCATGAGCCTTGACTTCCTGTGACTTTGCGCCCGGTTTTAAAGTCAATAAAAGAGGTTCCATCTGATTCTTCTGGGCATTAGGAATAATATATTCCGTAACCAAATCATCTTGCTCATTCACAAAAAAATCCTGCGTATGGAAAACAATCTGCTCTTCCTTGCTTGATTGAAAGAAATCTGCCAAATTGGTACCTAAAGCTTCCAATATATTCTCCAATGCAGAAATGTTTGGACTTGTTAAGTCGCGCTCTAACTGCGATAAAAAGCCTTTCGTTAATTCACTACGATTCGCAAGTTCTTCCAAAGTCAACCCATTCTGGGTTCGAAGCTCTTTTAGTTTTTTGCCTATTTTCATTCAATCACCCCTAATTTGTTTTTTATACTAAACTTTTTGTTTCATTAAAAGAACAAATCTATTATATAGGAAACCCTCAATTATGCAAGAAAAAAAAGAGCATTTTTTTCATGCTCTAAAGTTAAATTAATTTTACTGTTTCATATTTCTCAAACGATACAATACACAATTTGTCATAACCGCCAAATATAAAGCCTCACTCATACCTTGTGTCTGTAAAGTCAACGGATAATTATCACGAATCATAAAGTCCATACTGATGTTTGTTCTTTGCGATATTTTTAAAATCTTATCCACATTGATCTGTCCCTCATCCCAATACTTAGCAGTATTTCTCGTTACTTCCATATATTTGCCAAATTGAGTTTGTGAAAGTGAAAAAACAACTTCCCGTATAAAACGCATACGATCACCCATGTCATTTTTTAAATTGTATTCAAAATTCTTAAATTTCGAACTTCTTTTAATATCTGTAAACAATTCGGGATGAATCAATTTCATAATATCTTGAACCTGAGTCCATGTTAAGCCTTCTAAATTAACGGGCTGATTATACATTTGATCAAAGAAAATCGAATCAATGGACTGATGATTATAATCTGCAAGAATAAGCACAATACGCGTTTGCGTACGATCCTCGGAATGAATTTGCCTTCTAAAATTACGCAAAGACATATGGGCTGCTTTGGCAACTTCTTCCTCTGAAATATTATTATCTTCAATGAATTGCACAATTTGTTTCATAAAAAAAAACACCTCCACGTTAAACATAGAGATGTTTTATGTGTTTGTACTCGACCAAAAATCGAAAATCGGTCGATGAAAACGATTTTTTAAGCTTTTGTCGTGTTTTCGTTTTGAATATTCTTAATAATATCCGTTAAATCCGCTTCATTGATAGCACCATCATAGAAATCATTCAACGTTTCAATCAGACCCTTATCATCTGGTAAAACCGTTTCAAACACTTCTTTCATGTGTGCAGCCTCCTGATTTGAACCTGCATACTTAACAGTCGCATGAATCATAGATGTATAGATAACATTCACCAACATTAAGTGATACTTATTGTTGTAGCCATCATTACGATTGTCAATGACTGTGCGTGGACTAATTAGAGCTGTACCTTGATATTTAGCTAAAGTAGGAAACTCTAAATAAAGTCCCTTTACCGTCTTATATGTCATTAGTTTCAGTGCATATACACACGCAAATTGTTCTAAATCACCTAACATACGTAAACGATCATCACTGTCTAGAACCTTTTTAAAATTGATATCTAGTAATCTTGCCAAAACATCACTCACACATTCAAGATTGGTCTTACAAACCACTTCCTGACGACCATCTAAATCCGTTGTGATTATGAATAAATCGCCTTCGCGATCATAAAATATATTATCTGGATGTCTTAAATTCACCATGCGATCACCTTTTAACGAATAAAATTCGTACCCTTTCTAATTTCTTTTTCAGGCAAACCATACGCCTCTTTACCTAAGGCAATACTTTTCATCAAGAACGTCATATTACGAGCTAAAGCACGCATTGTTTGTTTACCCTCTTCATCCTGATTGGCTTCTTGTGCATTATTTCCATGAATTGAATTCCAATATTGACTCGATACAACAGGCATACCACTGATTGTAAAATACTTATTTAATTCATCAAAAGTAGCACTCGCTCCGCCACGACGACAAGAAACAACACTAGCCCCCACCTTCATTGTCTTATCAAAACGAGAAATATAGAACAAACGATCCAATACTGCAATCAATGTCGCATTCGCGCTGGCATAATATACAGGACTTGAAACAACCAATCCATCCGCTTCTTCAAATTTGGGTAACAATTCATTGACAATATCATCATATACACACTTGCCAAGTTTCGTACAAGCACCACAAGCTGAGCAACCACGAACAGCTAAGTTTCCAACTTGTACAGTTTCGGTTTCAACCCCACTTTCTTTAAATACAGCTTCCATTTCACGCAAAGCCAAATCATTCACTCCACTGTCATGTGGACTACCATTCAACATTAAGACTTTCATATTTTTCCTCCGAAAAAATCTATCTCTATTTTATCATTTGCGTCAACATGATAAAATGATATTTATGAAACGAATAGTAACTGGAATATTAGCACATGTCGATGCAGGAAAAACTACTTGTATCGAAAGTATGCTTTATACATCAAAAACAATCCGAAAATTAGGACGTGTCGACCATCAAGATGCCTATTTGGATTATGATAATCAAGAAAGAGAAAGAGGCATTACAATTTATTCAAAAGAAGCTCACTTTCATTGGAAAGATAGTGAAATCTATTTGATTGACACACCAGGCCATGTCGATTTTTCAAGCGAAATGGAAAGAAGTCTTCAAGTATTAGATTTAGCCATTCTTTTAATCAACGGACAAGACAGTATTCAATCTCACACTTCTACCATTTGGAAATGCTTAAAACACTATAAGATTCCTACGTTGATCTTTATTAATAAAATGGATATCAGCTATAAGACACAAGAAGAGCTTATGAATGATCTTAAAGTGCATTTCTCATCCAACTGTATCAATTTTAAATCAAAAGATGCTGAAGATGAACTGTCCATGTTGAATGAAGATATCATGAATCACTATCTAGAAACCGAAGAAGTCGATTCATCACTTCTTCAACAAGCCATTTTTAAAAGAGAATGCTTCCCCGTATTCTTTGGTTCTGCCTTAAAAATCCAAGGCATTGAAGATTTAATGGATGCGATTATCGATTTATCTTTTATCCAAGAGTACCCTGAAGATTTTGGGGCTCGTGTATACAAGATTTCAAGTGATGACCAAGGCAATCGTTTAACCCACGTAAAGATTACGGGTGGTGTTTTAAATGCCAAAGATAAAGTTGGTACAGATGAAAAGGTAGATCAAATTCGTTTGTATAACGGAAAACAATTTGAAATGGTACAAACCGCTTATCCAGGAATGATTTGTGCACTAAAAGGATTGAACAAGTATGAAGTAGGTCAAGGGCTAGGCTTTGAATCTGACACGACAAAACCACTCTTAAATGCCTATATGAATTACCAACTCCTACTTCCCGAAGGTGTAGATGCACTTACTATGATGCGCTACTGCAGTGTACTTGCTCAAGAAGATCCGCAGCTACAAATTGAATATGATGAGCAGACGAAACAAATCTTTTTAAGGCTAATGGGATCCATTCAAATGGAAATTCTTCAAAAAGAAATTGAGAAAAGATCTAAAGTTAAAGTTGGTTTTACAACAGGTAAAGTCTTATTTAAAGAAACCATTCAAAATACAGTTATTGGAGTCGGTCACTTTGAGCCTTTAAGGCACTATGCCGAAGTACACTTAAAACTTGAACCATTACCTAGAGGTAAAGGACTTGTGTTTGAATCAAACTGTTCCAATGACGATTTAGCTTTAAATTGGCAAAATCTGATTTTAACGCATTTAAAAGAGAAACAACACAAAGGTGTATTAACTGGATCGCCAATTACCGATATAAAAATCACTTTAGTGGCCGGTAAAGCCCATTTAAAACATACAGAAGGTGGGGATTTTCGACAAGCAACCTATCGTGCTATAAGACAAGGTCTAAAAGAAGCAGAATCTGTATTATTAGAACCTTATTATAGTTTTGAATTAGTCGTTGAAAATCAACATGTTTCAAAAGCCTTGTTTGATTTAGAAAACAAGCATTGCTCATTTAAAATTGAAGAAGACATGAACAATCTTGTCCACATAAAAGGAACGGGACCCGTTCGTGAGTTGATGGACTATCAAAAAGATGTCATCGCATACACAAAAGGAAAAGGCCAATTTATCTGTGAATTAGAAGACTATCATGAGTGTTTTGATCAAGAAAAGATCATTGAAGAAACAAATTATGATAGTGAAGCCGATTTAAACAATCCAACCGGATCTGTATTCTGCGAACATGGAGCAGGTTATTTTGTGCCTTGGGATGAAGTCAAGGAGCATATGCACATCCAAATTAAAGAAGCCAACGCAACTTCCTATACTTCTTATGTAAAACATACAGTTCGTGAAGAAGAATTAAAGAAAGTATTTAATTCACTTGGTGGAAACAACAAGAAAGCTGAAAAGCCAATCAAGAAAAAAGCGAAGGTTGATATGAATTTAAATCAGATTCATGTCGAAAATAAAAAGCCAGAATGTTTAATGATTGACGGCTACAATATGATTTATGACTGGCAAGATTTAAAAGATATTGCCAAAGTAAACATTGAATCTGCACGTGATGAATTGATCAATCGAATCTCGAATTATCAAGGATATAAGCGTATCAAAGTCATCTTAGTATTTGATGGATATCGCGTAAAAAACAATACAGGTTCACATTTTAATCAAGGAAATCTAGACATTATTTATACGAGATATAATCAAACAGCAGACAGCTATATTGAAAAGGCTGTACACGACTTAAAAAAGAAATATGAATTATCAGTTGCGACAAGTGATGGCTTGATTCAAAATGCGATCTTAGCCAATGGTGCAAAAAGAATCTCAGCTCGTGAACTTGAGATTGTCGTAAAAAACGTAAACAAACGAGCTCTTTCGTACTTAAAGAAATAGTTTATGATATAATAGCGAAAAAGATGGAGGAATTTAATTTATGACAAGAAAGATTGCCATTATTGGAGCCGGTCCTGCTGGCTATACATTGGCTCAAGAATTAGTTAAAACAGAAAATGAGTACCAGATTGATATTTTTGATAAGGAAGCTGAAATTGGTGGAGCCATTTATACAGGTATTCCTGAATATCGTATGCCGAAAATTTTCTTAGAAAAAGCCTATAACGGATTGATTGAAGCCGGTGTTAAATTCCATTTTAATACTTTTGTGGATCAAACTATGTTTAAAGAATTACAAACAAACTATGATTATGTGGTTGTAGCGATTGGTGCCCAAATTGAAAATACTTTTGGTTTTGAAACAGGTAATGGCGTCGTTGCCGGCTTAACATTACTTTACGATTTAAATATCAATCACAAACAAGAAGACTTCAAAAAATATAAAAAGGCCATTGTTTGGGGTGGTGGAAATGTTGCGATGGATTGTGCAAGATCATTAGTTCGTATCATTGACGATGTCACAATCGTATATCGTAGATCTTTACAGGAAATGCCTGCAAGTCCTGCAGAAATCAAAGCCTGTGAAAAAGAAGGTGTTAAGATTGTCTTCTTAAACAACATCAAAGACATTTTAAAGGATGAAAACGGAAATGTTTGTGGTGTTCAAGTTGCGAAAATGGAACTTGGAGAAATGGATGAATCTGGAAGAGCAAGCTGCCACGAAGTAAAAGATTCATTATTCACAATAGATTGTGATCTAGTTGCGATGGCTATTGGTCAAAAAGTAGACTTCACTCCATTAAATAACAATTTAAAAACAACGGATACACACGCCTCTACATTAGATAATGTATTCATTATTGGAGATGCCTTTACAGGGCCAAAAACAATTGGTAGTGCTGTAATGGAAGGTAAAAAGATTGCCAAAGAAATCGAAGCTAAATACAATGAAGGAGCGAACTAATCGTTCCTTTTTCTTTGGAAAACAAAAAAGCTACCTACACCAACTCTTGCAGGGTTTGTAGGTAGTTTTTACTACATCATAATCTCTTTTCAAATCCACCATCAATTTCTTGATCCTCGCTAATTGTCACAAAGGCCTTTGGATCAATTTCATTGACAATTTTTTTGAAGTTACGAATCTCATATTTATTGACAGCACAAAATAAAATATACTGTTCTGTATCTGTATAAGCACCCTTACCCATCCAGTACGTTACACCGCGTCCTGTTCTTTCCATAATTACATTCTTCATATTTTCTTTCTTTGTAAAAATCAATACAGTCATATTGATATTTTGATAGTGGATACGATCACTAATAAAATAAAGAATAGCCACAAAGATAATGGAATAGAGTGATGTCTGTAAATCAAAAATAAAGGCACAAATTGTAAATAAGATCGAATTAATAATAATCGATAGCTTGCCTACAGAAAAGCCTGGTTTTGTCTTCGATAAACATACACCGGCAATATCCATACCACCGCAACATCCACTACTTTGTAAAGCAAGTCCTACTCCAATACCACACATTAAGGCTCCAAAGATACAATTTGAAAGCATGTCTGGCATAATCACAAAAGATTGTTTTGGCAAAATAGATAATGTAATGGTTTGAACCACTAAACTAATGACAGTCTTGATACAAAATTCTTTATTCATAATTTTAAAGCCCATAATGAACAAAGGAATATTGATCATAAAGTTAATGATACCCACCAAATTCATATGTCCAAGACTTGGCACCATCTTTACAATAAAATACTCAATAATCTGTGCAATACCAATGGCACCACCAAAGTTGATTCCATTCGGTGTCACAAACAAATAAATCCCTAACGAAAGTAAGATACTTCCTATAATTAACTCAATATACTTTTCAACATTTTCTCTCATTTTTTACCCCAACCTAATCTACATACATAGCTAAGTATAATGGAAGAGTTATTTTTTTACCATTAATTCCACAATTTCCATTCACAAATTTATATCCATAAGGAATATTTTCATTTTTCAACAATTGATCCATTGATTGTGAACGATTATTTCCTGCCTTTACTTCGACTGGAATTACTTTTGTGTTTTGTTCAATCAAGAATTCTATTTCTAGGTTCTTATTTTGGTAATAATGAAGCGAATGACGACTTTTCATTAAAATATCCGCTATTAGATTTTCATATATACCACCCTTTACTGGCCCTGTTAAAGTATCATCTAATATAGCCGATTTCATTTCAAAACCATACATTGCCACTAGCAAGCCTAAATCTGTTAAATACATCTTGTAGAATTTATCATTTTCATATCCAACTAAAGGAAATTGACAGGCAGATACATTTTTACAAAGCCATACAAGCCCAGCATCTCTTAACCACTCAATACTATTTTCAAATTTTCTTGCGGTAGCCTTAGATTCCACAACAGAAAACTGAAATTTTTTATTCTCTTTTGCGAGTTGCTTCGTAACCGACATGTAACAATTTTTTACCTTTGGCTTTTCAGATGAAGAAGCATATTTTGAAATATCATCCATATAGCTTGAAATAATTTGTTCCTGAACTTTTTGTACTTGTCCAAAATGATTCGAGTCTAAATATGTTTGCACAACTGCAGGCATTCCACCTACGACAATATACTCACGAATCAATCGCATGAATTGATTGTGTATTTCCTCAGGAATTCTCTCTTTTGAATCATAATATTTTTTTAACAACTCCAACGTATTTTCATTGTATCCTTTTGCCCACAAGAACTCTTCAAAATCTAAACCATACATTGTAACCGACAACTCATAGCCAACAGGTATGCTCGTTACTTCTTTATAACTGATACCCAATAATGAACCACTTGCGATTACATCATATCTGTTATCTAATGCCAAAAATTTCAATGCCGTACGTGCATTCGGACATTCTTGAATTTCATCCAAGAAAATCAATGTATCCCCTTCAATAAATCGTATATGAGGCATCACCAATGTCATTCTCGAAAATATTTCTTCTGCTGATAATGAATTTTCAAATATAGTCTTTAATTGTGGATTCTCGATAAAATTTAAATAAATATAACTCTTATAATTATTCTTTCCAAAATAATCAATAATATATGTCTTACCAATTTGTCTTGCACCACGAACCAATAAACACTCTTGATTTTTTTCTTTTGACCACTTCAACAATGTATCATAAAACTTTCTTCTTAACATAAATACCTCCTAGTCACATTATATCATTTTTGCATATTTTTCGAGGATATTTTTTTACTTTTATGCATATTTTTCGATGTTATTTTAAACAAAAATGCATATTTTTCGAAGATGTTTTCGATCAACATGCATATTTTTTCTATTTATCTGTAATTTGGTAGTACAAATGACGAATCGCCATGATAGGATGATAAAACAACATTCTAGGTCCAGAAAAACGCATCACCTTACGTATCTTTTCTCTTTTATCCAACTTGTAACAATGCACCTTGCATTGCGAACAAAACGTCTTTGTTTCCATAAAAGGACACTTTTCAATACGCATTCTTGCGTATTCATACAAAGCCAAACACTCTGAACACAACTCTTTATCTTTATGATTCTTTCTGCAATACAAATGTATCATCTCATACACTGTACGCATTTCTTTTTCACGCTTATCCATTAGCTGACCCTTTCAGATTCCATATGAATCACACGATCACAATGTGCAAGAGTTGATTCACGGTGTGATACAAAAACAATGGTCTTATCTTTTCTTTCTTCATAAATTGATTTTAAGATAGCCCCCTCATTTAAGCTATCCAAATTACTCGTTGGCTCATCCAATAAAACAAGTTTCGCATCATGTAAAAACATACGTGCTAGGCCTATTCTTTGTCTTTCTCCACCCGATAAAGAACTACCAAGTTCTTCCACTAATGTTTTATAGCCATTTGGCAAAGATTGAATATACTCATGAATATTCGCTTTTTTGCAAGCCTCTTGAACTTCTTCCATCGTCGCATCTTGCTTAGCGACTCTTAAATTATTTTCTATCGTATCATGGAAAAGAATCGTTTCCTGCGTTACATATCCTTCATTCTTTCTTAAATTAGAAGTATTTAAACTCTTAATATCAATCCCATCTACTAAGATTTCTCCCTTTGAAACATTCCAAAAACGCATCAACAATTTTAATAAAGTACTCTTTCCACTACCACTCTTACCTTGAATTCCAATCACTTCATTTTCTCGAATACTCAAATTCATATTTTTTAAGATTTGTTCTTCGTCATACGCAAAATCTACATTTGAAATATCTAATTTATTAAATTTAGCTTCATTACCATTTACTACCTCTTCAACCATAGGTGTTTCATCCAATAAAGAAATAACTCTTTGTCCAGCCCCAATTGTCTGTGATAAAGTTGAACCTAAATTTGCAAGTGCGATGACAGGTCCAAAAGAAGAAATTTGAAGAACACTCGATACAATTGTGGATTCCATTGAACTATTCATAGATACATGAATCAGACATAAACCTAAAGATAATAAGACAACGCATAGGTTCGTTAATGAAACTGTCTTTGCCTGAAAATGCTTCAATTCCTTTTCGCGTGTAGCCAAAATAGAAGTTCTCTCATTCAAGCCCAATAAACGACTATCCGTATCCATATACTGCATACTTTCCTTTAAGCCACGCATACTCTCTAATACATAACTATTTAGATTGGCAGCTTCTTTTCGATATTCTACACCAATATGTCTTGAATGTTTGGAAATATAAATTGGTAAAACTATACCCACTAAAACATAGGCTAAAAACGAATAGATTCCATAGATCCAATCAAACTGTATTTGGATAATGATACAAACTAAGCTTGTGACAAACGCAATACAAATTGGTGAAATCGTATGTGCATAGAACACTTCTAACAATTCAATATCGGAAGTAATCAAAGAAATTAAACTTCCTTTATCTTTTACTTCTAATTTTGCAGGGCACAACTTTCTTAATGTCCCAAATACCTGATCACGAATTCGAGCTAGTAATTTAAACGCAATATAGTGATTACATGCCTGCTCTGCATAACGTAAGATTCCTCTTAAAAGGGCACACACAAACAACAAGATCACAATCGTATGAAAACTAAACGTAGGATCCTTCACCAATGCCATACTTGATAGAACAGGAATAAAGATGGCACATAAAAAGCCTGCAGCCCCCATTAAAATGGCACAAATCATAAATCCTGTTAAGGGAAATACAAGTTTAATTAAACGTGAAAATATTTGAATTGTACTCATATTAGGCACCATATCTTTCTAATTCTTTTTGCGTATTAAACAACTCACAATACACACCATTCTGTTGAAGCAACCCCTCATGTGTTCCACTCTCTACAATATCTCCATCTTTCAAACAATAAATCGCATCTGCATGAATTAGATTTGCCAGACGATGCGAAATACAAAGCACAAGCTTTTCTTTTGACAATTCATATAATACTTCCATGATTTTATTTTCGCTCTCTACATCAATATTACTTGTTGCCTCATCCATAATATAGATGGGTGAATCCTTCAATAACGCTCTTGCCAAAACTAAGCGTTGTCTTTGTCCTCCAGATAGATTTTTACCACCCTCTAAAATACGCATATCCAATCCACCTTGTTCATTCACATAATCAAAGATACCTACTTTTTCTAAAACTATATTCATTTCTTTATCAGACACATCTTTAGCCATAGCTAAATTATCTCTAAGACTTCCACTAAACAAGTAGCTTTCTAAAGAAACTAAAGTCATATATGGATAGACGTTTATATCTTTGATTTCATAGCCAGATAACTTTAATTCACCCCTATAATTCGAATATTGTCCCATCAGTAAAGAGGCAATCGTACTTTTTCCACTACCACTCTCACCCACAAAACCAATCATTCCATTATGAGCTTTAAAATTTATTCCATGTAAAACTTCCTGATCCGTATAGCCAAAATGAAGATTGGATGCAGAAAGGAAACAATCCTTTAAATCTACTTCTTGTTTCTCTTCTGTTTCCATCTCTAATATTCCAAACAATTTATCACTAGCCGCCATACCATTCATCGCAATATGAAAATAAGACCCCAATTGGCGCATAGGAATAAAGAATTCTGCTGAAATCAAAATAATAAATAATGTTTGAAATAAATCTTGCGAGCTCGTTAACGCAAAGACAATGCCCAATGCACTTCCTCCATAGGCAACTAGATCCATGACAGTAATGGAATTTAACTGCATTGTCAAAACACGCATTGTGATCTTACGAAAATTTTCACTTTCCACATTCATCTTCTTATGATAATAACCATCTGCTTCATATATTTTAAGTGTAGTCAATCCTTGAAGATTTTCTAGAAAACTATCCCCTAATTTTGTGTATTGCCCCCAATAACGATTTAATAATCTTTTCGCAAACTTTTGTACAAATACAATCGACATTGGAATTAGCGGAACACAAACAAGTAAAACCAAAGCGGCTTTAAAATTCATAAAAGAAATGACAATAAATAAAGTCATTGGTGCAATTAAAGAATAAAAGAATTGCGGAATATAACTGGCAAAATAGGTTTCTAATTGTTCGATACCTTCAGTTGATAATTGCACAATTTCTGCCGTACTCCATTTATTTGTATATCCAATTCCAATTTTAGATAGCTTCTTATACAATTGAGTACGCAATGTTTCTTTTACAATATGACTCGATGAATACGACATCTCAATTGCCTTTTGATTTACAATATATCGAATAATTAAACAGACTAAAATCATTCCAATATAAAGAAAATAATTATCTTGTTTTGTGATAATCAAACATAAACAGGCCGTAGAACATACGTTACAAATAAGTCCAATCCATTGATACATAACATTCTTTTTAATATAAGGAATACTTTCCTTAACTGAAAATAATAATTTTTTATTGATCATAACGCACCTCAGTTAGTTGAAACAAATTGAGTTTACACTGACTAACTCAAGATGTCAAATCAAAAAAAAACAACTAGATTACTCTAGTCGTTAATTTCAGATACTGTAATTGTTTTAATAACCGGCTGCTTACTTTGTGCAATTGTTCCATTATCATCCATTGGATCTGCATCTTCACAAATCTTGTCCACAACCTTCATTCCCTTTGTGACATGTCCAAAGGCAGCATATTGCCCATCTAATGAATCATTGTCTTCTTGCATAATAAAGAATTGTGAACTGGCTGAATCATAATCTGAGCTTCTTGCCATAGAAATAACACCACGCTTGTGTTTAATATTATTTTTTACACCATTATCCTTAAATTCACCCTTAATGGTTTTATCCGATCCTCCCGTACCATTTCCGTTAGGATCACCACCCTGAATCATGAATCCTTCAATAATTCGATGGAATGTCAATCCATCATAAAAGCCGGATTTGGCAAGATCTACAAAGTTTTGTACAGTAATTGGAGCTGTTTTCCCATCCAACTTTAATGTAATTGTTCCATAGTCCTTCACTTCAATCTTTGCGATATAATCCTTTGTCTCTTTTTGACACCCAAACAAAGATATACATAGAACAAACGAACATAAAATCGTTATTAACTTTTTCATTGTTTCCACCTCCATCTTATTTTAACAATACACAAGAAAAGGAGCAAGACTGCCCCTTAGCGATTCGATTTTTCAATCCATTCTTTTGTCTTCATTACCTTATCTGGAAATGTCTTAAAATCTTTTAACTTCCAAGTCCAGTTTTTGTTTGATACTGTTCCAGGTGTATTGATTCTAGCCTCTTCTTTATATCCACAAATATCCCAAATAGGAAGAATTACTGTATCTGCATTACTATCTAACGCAAACTGACACAACATTTCATTAAAGGCACGGCTTGAATAGCCTTGGTTTTTAAAGAAACGACGCAAACTAATACGCTTATTTGAATCATACGTATGATAATCCTCATTGCATGTCGCATTATCATGTGTTCCTGTATATAATACAGAGTTTTTCTTTGCCTTTTTCTTTAATTGTTTAGCTTCCATTCTAAACAATAAAACATCCATTCCTGGAATTCCATAATCTTCCTCAAGTTCAATAACCTCAGGACGAATCAAACCTAAATCTTCTGCCACTAAGACAATGTTTGGGCATGCCTTTAAAATCGCATCCATCAATTTATGAGCAGGGCCCAAGATCCATTTTCCCTCAATGGCAGTAGGACAAGATTCTGGAATCTTCCAATATGTATCAAACGCTCTAAAATGATCGATTCTCACCATGTCGTAACAACGATTCATCCAACTCATACGATTGCACCAGAAAAGATATCCATTTTTTTCCTGCGCATCAAAATCATAAATTGGCATTCCCCAACGTTGCCCAGTTTCACTAAAATAATCTGGTGGACAACCCGCAATATATTCTGGTTTTCCTTCTTCATCCAATAAGAAAGCTTTACGGTTGCACCATACATCCGCACTATCTAAATCTACATAGAATGGCATATCTCCCATGATTTTAAGATTTCTTGCGTGCGCATACATTTGAATTTCATCCAATTGTTTATAAAAAACAAACTGTAAAAATTCAATATAAAAAATCTCATCTTTATAATCATCCAAATCAATATCACGATTTTCTGGCCAGTTCTTATATTCATCTTCCCACTCAAACCATGGAGCCCCATTATAAAAACTCTTAAATAAAGAGTAGGCAGACCAATCCTCTAGCCAAAACGCATCACGCTTAAATGCTTCAAAATCTTCTTTAAATGAATCAAATTCCTTTTTAAAAACTTTAAAGGCCTTTTGAAAATAAGATTCCTTGAATTCACGAATCTTGTCATATTCAACAAAGTCTTTAAACTTATTACAATTCACAATTGAGCTTTGCGTCAACAACCCCATTTCACACAAACGATCCAAGTTAATATAGATAGGATCCCCCGCAAAACTAGAATATGTCTGATATGGAGAATGAGTGGGGCCTGTCATCTGCAAAGGCAAGATTTGCCATATGGTATACCCTGCATCCGCAATAATATCTATCATTCGAATTGTTTTTTGCCCTAAATCACCAATCCCTTGATTTGCAGGGATAGAGAAAACAGGACATAAGATTCCTGCACTTCTATTCATTTTATCACCGTTTTGTAATCCCTTTCATTACTTCTATTTTAACACACTTTCATAAAAAAGAACTATATATTTCAAAAAATTATATAGTTCCTATTCCATAGAGAATAAATCCCTCAATTCTTCCTTGGATAAAGTCGAAATGCCACCATTTGAATTTTCGACAAATATATCACTCATCTCTTTTTTGCGCTTCTGCATCTCATAGATTTTCGCTTCTATTGTGTTCTTCATCAACAACTGATACACTAACACATTCTTTGTCTGACCAATACGATACGCACGATCTGTTGCTTGATTTTGCGCACTCACATTCCACCAAGGATCATAATGAATCACAGCTTGTGCCTTAGTCAGATTTAGTCCAGTTCCACCAGCCTTTAATGAAATTAAGAATACGTCCGAATCATCACTCTGAAAAGCATCTACTTCTTCTTTACGCTTCTTCTTATCAACTGCACCCGTAATCATATGGTATTTGATGCCTCGCTGATTAAACTCTTCGATAAAGGAATCAAAAATACTTGTGAAACTTGAAAACAACAAGACTTTCTTACCATTCTCTTTTAATGTCTCAATCAATTCAAGACACATTGTAAACTTTGTACTCTCACCCTTATAGTTTTCATATAACATTCTTGGTTCGCAACAAATCTGACGAAGACGCGTCATCATCGCGATGATCAAAATCGAATCCACTTGTTCCAATTCTAATTGTTGCTGAAGCTGCTCATTGACTTGGGCAAGATTTGCAAGATACAACTGCTTTTCCTCCGGACTAAAGTTTAACCACATATCTTTCTCAACCTTATCCGGTAAATCCTTCAACACTTGTTTTTTCGTTCTACGCAAAATAAATGGCGACACCAACTTTTGAAGTTTGGACTGCCTGTCATCATCCCCCATCTGAATGGGTTTCTCAAAATTCTTTGTGAAATAATTCAAACTATATAGATAGCCTGGCAACAAGAAATCAAAGATACTCCATAATTCACTTAAACTGTTCTCAATTGGCGTTCCTGTTAATGCCAAACGATGTTTACTTTTTAAAACCTTTACACTTTGCGCATTCTTTGTCTTAGGATTCTTAATAAACTGTGCCTCATCTAGAACAATATATTCAAATTCCATAGGCATATACAATTCAACGTCCCTACGCAAATAATCATATGTCGTAATATAGAGTTCGTGATTTTCCTGAATAATCTCTTTACGAACTTCTTGCGTTCCCGTAACACAAACAGCGTCCACACCAATCTTAAACTTTTCAATTTCAGACATCCAGTTATACATAAGACTACTTGGACATACAATCAAACTCGGTTTATCCTTTGAAACAAACTGTTCATAAAACACCAATACCTGAATGGTTTTTCCAAGCCCCATATCATCGGCAAGAATTCCATTTAAATTCATGTTTTTCAAATCATACAACCATTGAATGCCCTGCTGCTGATACGTGCGCAATAAAGATTTATACTCATCCTTCAATTGAATCGTTTGTTCTTTCACTTTCATTAATCGATCTGTATATTCTGTAACCGAATCATCATTACGAACATCCAATTCTGAATCCACATCCATTAAATGGAAAGCCTGATATGCTGGTTTTTCAATTGTTTCCTTCCTGAAATCCTTTGTCGTTAAATTCATTGTAGAAGCCAATTCATTCAACTGTTCTAAACCTGTATCTTCCAAATCAATCATTTCACCATTCTTTAACTGATAAAACTTTTTCTTCTTTCGATACGCATTTAAAATATGCGACAATTCATCTGCGTTCACATCACTATCTAGTTCCATCTTCAATAAATCATTTTGAACATAGACCTTTACACTTAAATTCATACTGCGACGATTCTTTAAACGTTTCAATTCCTCAGACACATACACATCCGCTTGTTTTTGAATCAAAGGAATTCCATAATCCAAAAAATTATATAACGCATCACTTCGACCTTTAAATACAGCCTTATTATCTTCAATCTTGACCGCATAATGCGAAATAATTGCTTCTATACTAGCGATTTGGTTGGAATCTGTATTTGTGAAGAAACTCTTTTTTTGATTATTCTCTAGATAGTTTCCCCATACAATCATATTCGCATTTTCAAGATCTGAATACACACGAATATTCTCAATTACAGTCGCATATTTTTCTACATCTACATTCGTTTCTAATTGAATATAATCCATATATGGTTGCAAGCATTGTAAGTAAAAAGCTCTAAATTCACTTTTTTTAATCAACCAACCATCTTCTTGCGAAACATTATACGCAAGTGAAGCTAAAAAGCCATCCGCATCCAATGTATATCGCGTAATATTTTTATAATCCACTACATAGAAATGTTTATTACCAATTAGAAAATTATCATCCAAATCTACATTGAGTTCGAAACAATCATCATATTCAACCAATTTTATAACTAATTTTATATCTTTTTCATCCGTTTTAAATTCGGTATAGTCATTAGGCAAAGATACATTTAAATCAAAGAAATCATCCAGACATTCCGAATAGATTTCCCCGTCTTTTTGCCAATCTTTTGAAAAAGTATATTTCATCAAAAATGAATAAATCTTTTGACTTGGCTCATCCAAATCTTCTGGATTTAAATAAATCTGTGTGTTTTTTCCAAAAGATTCCAATTTCTTTTCAAAAAAGCCTCGCATTAAAGTTTGAATATTCTTTACTGTATATGCACGATTCACTTGAATCTTTAATTTAAATGCCGTCTGATCATAATAATACGAATTTGAAGGATGCAACGTCAAACGAATTCGATTCTCGTTTTCTTTAAAGAAATTGTTAACTTTATCTTCTTGTTTTTCTTTCAGAAAATCAAATGCCGCCTGATTCAAACTATGAATTCTACGACGCTTTCTTTCCAATTCTTCCTGACGATTTTTTTCTTCAATATATTGTTGATACTCCACGCAAAACGGAAAAGTCTGGGGATTGATCGCATTAATGGCACGCACTACACTTACTAAATGCACACACCCTTTATGTGTCTCTTGTGAGCAAGTACAATTTGTAGTTAATATCGTACCATATTCATTCACTCTAAAGTTAATAATTTCCTCATTCCAACGTGTTTGAATAATAGCCTTTACTTCATAATATAAAATCCGATCATGCACTCTTTCAATTGAAATACGCTCAATCTTACCTGCATAATAAGGATCATTTGCCTCATAATATATCCATGAATTTTTAATAAAACGATTTAAAGACTCTTCAAAAATATGCATACGCAACCCACCTAACTTTCTCCTTATTATACCACAAATTTGACTTTCTATTTTTGAGTTGTTAATGTATCAGAAAGAAAGAGGAATAATATGTACACAAAAATTTTTACAACCTTGCCACAAGAAGCCAAAAATATTCGTATTGAAGTATTCATGAAAGAACAAGGCTTTGAAAATGAATTTGATGATATTGACACTATTAGTCATCATATCGTTGTCTTTGCCGAAGGAAAACCCATCGGAACATGCCGATTCTTCAAAGAAAACAATCACTACACCATTGGAAGGGTGGCTGTATTAAAGGAATATCGGAACCAGCATATTGGTAATTTACTACTTGAAAGTGCCGAAAATGAAATCAAAAAATTAAACGGAGACTTAATTGTAGTACACGCACAAGTTCGTGTCAGCCCATTCTATGAAAAACAAGGCTATATTCCGTTTGGTCAAATCGATGATGATGAAGGAGTCCCACATATGTGGATGAAAAAAAAGATACAGTATTAAGCTACTGTATCCAAAATATCCTTCATCTTTTTTGCGAGTCCCTTTGTCTTTTCAACCGATAAAGAACAAATCGCAACACGAATACCCAAATTTACTTTGACGGTAAAAATGTTGTTTTCCATTAATGCCTCATGGAATTTGTCACGTGTTTCATTATCCATAGATAAAGTTACGAAGAATCCTTCTTTGTAAGGATAATGTTTTAATCCCACTTCCTTCGCTTCTTTGACAAAGATATCTCCACGTTCTTTTAATAAATTTACATAGTGCAATCTTTCTTTATCATACGCATCTTTATGATTGTCTAATACATCTACAAATGTAGCCATAGCTCCATTGTTGATATTTGACCAAGTCGCACGCGCATCCTTTTCAAACACGATCTTTACTTGTCGAACTGCTTCTTTATCTTGTCCTAACACAATGGCAGCTCCACAACGAAGGCCATAACTTGTCATTGATTTTGATAAACTAAATGCGACAATTACGACAAAATTTTTCTCAATTTGATCAAACTGCGCAAAGTATTCTTTCGCCTTTTCTTGTCTAGAAGAGAAATCAATATACGCAATATCATTCAACAATACTACGGCATGTGTTTTTGAACATTCATTCAAGAAAGAGATCACTTCTTTCCATTCGTCTTCACTCAAAGAATAACCAGTTGGATTGTGACAAGGATCATTGATCACAATGACTAAACGATTTTGTTTTTCCATCACATTTTTACATGCCGATTTAAAAGAGTTTAAATTAAAGTGATCTTCTTCAAATAAACTATACTTTTCCACATCCAAATTGTGCATCTGCGCCATTAGTGCATAAGATCCCCATGCGATTTCTGGCAAGACAACTGTTTGTCCCTCATCCAAACACTCTTGTAAAGTCATACCAACGGCACCGGTTCCTCCAGGTGTTGCGATAACTTCATGTTCTAAGTGTGAATTTCCATTCAATACCCAGTCATATACTTTTTGTCTAAAGTCTGGATTTCCTGTAAAACTAGCTGCATAAGCTGCCAATACCTTATTATCCAAGTTTTTTAATGAACTAAATACACTGTCTAAGGCAACCAAAGTTCCCTCTTCATCATATAAAGAACCGATTGTCGCATCTACAACATTTTCACTTCCCACCTTAGCCTTAGCCTCTTTTGCCTTGGCAACAATTGAGAATACAGTATCTACGATTGGTGTTTGATTGACACTTTCCTTCACAAAATTCATACTTATTTTTCCTCCTTTAAAGTATATGCTCCCAATACTTTTACACTTTCACACACAGACTGTACCTCTCGAATACAATCATTTGCCTTTGACATATCCCCTTCAATTTCGACAAAGAAGAAATACTCAAAAGGTTTATTTTTCATCGGTCTAGACTGAATACTTTCCATATTCAATCCATTCTTGGCAATACAATCAATGATCTTTGCCAAAGCGCCACTCTCATGTTTAACCGATAGAACCATACTAAAGCGATTGCCCTGCATTTGTGGCTTTAATCCAATTACTAAGAATCGCGTTGTGTTAGTCGCATTTTCTTGAATGTTTGTAGCCAACACCTTTAAGCCATACAACTCTGCATTTTCCTTAGCACCAATAGCTGCTTTATGCACATCCTGTTGTGCTGAAATATATTGAGCTGCCATCGCCGTATTTGGATAGGCCACAGTTTGTACATTTAATTCCTTTAAAAATTCTTTAGACTGTGAAAGTGCTTGATCCTTCGAATAGACCCACTCCACATCTTTTAATGTACTGCCCGGAATTCCAAGTAAACATTGTTCAATCTTTTGATCATAAATTGACTGAATATACACTGGATATTCCATTAATAAATCTAAGACTTCTCCAACCAATCCAGAATTCGTATTCTCAAAAGGAATCACACCATATTGTACGTCTGAATGGACAACCATTTGAAAGACTTCCTCAAAACTAGAAACGCCCACTTTTGGATTGGAAGGAAACAACTTCTCGCTCACCATATGCCCAAAGGCACCTTCAACTCCACAATATCCAACTTTATCATGAGACTGCAACGTTCTTTGATAGGCCTTCGATTCTTTCATAATGAACTTTATAAAAGACTCATAATATTCTTTATAATCCGGATTTTGAATAAACTGTAAATTCTTCTCAATCACAACCTGCTCTCTACCCGAATCTAGAATTGGTAAATCATTTTCTATTTTATACGCAATCACATCCTTAACAGCATCCAATCGTGCTTCATACAGCTTGGCCATTTCACGATCGATCGCATCAATTTGTGTACGTGCTTGTTCTAACTTATTCATTAGTTCACCTCATGAATATCATACCATAGTTTTCATATATTTTCTGAAAATGAATGATATAAATCATCTAACGTATAAAGAATAATATTTGAAGCGACTGTTGAATTCGATTCTTTTTAAAAATGAATAAACAACATCTTCTTTTAAATCGACAGATGAAATGATGTTCTGGATATGTTCATTCTTTGGGACACGAACTTTGTAGTAATGTTTCATAAAACAGATGGTATCCCATCTTAAAAGACGCACTCCTGTTGCAGCACATTTTTGTTTGATAC